>JAGBCG010000041.1 GCA_017938055.1 Clostridia bacterium | reverse complement strand
CATATATATCACCCGAAGCGTATTGGATTACTGCAGCTCCGGTACGTTCGTTATTTACAAAATCACCCTCGTATTTTGCACCTGTAACGTATGTAATAGTTCCTTTTCCGTGTCTTACAACTCCGTCAAGATCTCCTGTATAAACATCACCTGTAGAATATTCGATACGAGCATTTCCTGTTTCCTTATCAGTTACAAGCTTTCCTTTTGTTCCGTTTTTATAAGTAATGCTTCCGCTATAGGGAACACCGTCACGGACTTTACCGATAAATTTGACATTGTCATCGCTTATGTATCTAAATCCCGCCGCATACAGAATTACACCGCATATTGCAAGCAATACAAGTGTAACTACCAAAATAACGAGTATGGGATTTGCCTTGGACTTGGAATTTTTGTTCATGATTCATGCTCCTTTACTGATTTTGAGGACCCATAGGTATTGAGGGCTTGGAGATATCTTCGTTGTCTTTGTCTTCGTTTGTATTTATATCCTGTGAAACACCTTCACCCTTATTGTCAGGTGGTAATATACTATTCGTTTCGTTATCTAAACCTGCGGTGTTTTCATTGCTTTCTGAAACAAAGTTTTCTTCATGTTTGTTCTCATCAGTCGTACTTGACAAAGCAAAGCTTTTAAATAAATCTATTGCCTTTGAGCAAATGAATGTGGTTATTATAATCATAACAACAATGACTGCAATTTTAGCGGCACTCAAAGGCTTATAATTGTATTTTTTGAAAATAATTTCTGTATCTTCTTGCTCTGAAAGATAAAAAGCATACTGAGTTTTATTTCCGTTAAGAAGAATTTCAGCCTCATCCTCAGGTGCTTCCTTAATAATTTTTGTACCTGTAACTCGTTTAAGTCCGTTTTGGTTTTTAATGGCACGCTTCACCATAATTGCATTAATGCCGCATATACCAAGCTGTGATAAGCTGCATGCATTTTCTTCACCAAACGCCTTAAGATTTATAAGACCATTAATGAATTTACTTATAGCCGTATGCTGAATATTAATAAAAATAACAGCAACAGCAAAACCGATAATAGCAGCATATATGACTATGTATACCGCATCTATGTTATTTAACATAATTTTTCACCTAATTTTCATTGAGAATATCGTTTCCGCACAAAAGCTTAACAAGAGCTTCAAAATCTTCCTCGTTATAATATTCTATTTCAAGCTTGCCGCTTTCAGGCTTCTTTTTATTCTGAGAAATCGAAATTTTTCTGCCAACACCTGATGAAAGTTTTTCCTCAAGCTTTGATATGTAAACCTTCATATCTCTGATGTTCTTCAAAGTCTTATCGTCAGGAAGTTGTTTTTGTTCACGTTCTTTTTCGTTTAAGTAGTCCTTGACAAGCTTTTCGGTTTCTCTTACTGAAAGATTCTTAGCAACAATAATCTGTAGCTTTGAAAGAATTGTGTCAGCATCACCTAACGGCAGAAGTGCTCTTGCATGACCTGATGTAATATCTCCGCTTGAAAGAGTGTCAAGCACCTCGTCTGGCAGTGTCAAAAGTCTTAATGAGTTCGTAATTGCGGGACGTGAAATGCCAACGATTGCAGCAGCCTCCTCCTGTGTAAGACCAAACTCATCAATAAGTCTTTTCAGACCCTGTGCAAGCTCCACAGGATTCAAATCCTCACGCTGAAGATTTTCAACAAGCATTACAGCCGCAACCTCTGTATCGCTCAGCTGTTTTACAACAACAGGCACTTGCGTAAGACCTGCCATTTTTGCAGCTCTCCAACGTCTTTCACCCGAAATTATGGTGTATTTTTCGCCTAATAATTTTCCAACCGATTCAGAAGAATTTGTTTCTACCTTTCTTACAACAAGTGGCTGTAGAACTCCGTGTCTTTCAATGCTCTCAGAAAGTGTTTTAAGAGCTTCTTCGTTAAAGTTTTTTCTTGGTTGCTCCTTGTCAGGCTCTATATCCGAAAGTCTTACCATTGATACGAATGATGATTCAATTTGTGAATCCGTTGCAAGAGCGTAGTCGGAATCTGCAAACAATGCTTCAAGACCTTTGCCAAGTCCTTTGTTTTTTGCCATGTTAATATCCTCACTTTAAATAATTTTAGAATGCGTTATACAGGAATGGATTAAAACTGTTTCCCGCAAGATGTGCAGTTGAAAATATAATTAATGCACATATAAGAGCAAGTCTTGCACAGTCGTAAATAACGCAAATTGTCGTATTGACACGTACTGTGCGATTATATATATTTTCAAGATGCTTCATTACAGGCATACACAGAATAATCGCAATAATTATCCAGAAAAGGTTGTTTATAAGTTCAGTGTTTAAGTCAAAGCTTGTAAAGCTGACGCCTCCTGTAAACATAACTTTGATATAATCAATCGCAACAGACAAGCTCTCAAACTTAAAGAATACAAAGCCGACCATTACAACTACCAGCAGATATAGATGCTGTATTATCCTTGGAATTTTTTCAAATTTATCTTTAAATATTCTCTCAAGCATAATGAATAAGCCGTTGTAAAGCCCCCATATTACAAAATTCCAGCTTGCACCGTGCCAGAAGCCTGTCAAAAACCAAACTATCAAAAGGTTTCTGTATACAAGATGTCTGTTACCGCCTAATGGAATGTAGACATAATCACGGAAGAATGAACCAAGTGTCATATGCCACCTTCGCCAGAATTCGCTGACTGATTTTGAAATGTAGGGGTAATTGAAGTTTTCGGGAAAATCAAAACCAAACATCTTGCCAAGACCTATAGCCATATCGGAATAGCCCGAAAAATCGTAATACAGCTGAATAGTATACATCATAATACCAAACCAGGCACCAAGTGTTGTAAGGCTTGCTGCAGAGGATGTCATATACTTATCAACAAAAACACCGGCTGCATTTGCAATAATAACTTTTTTACCAAGACCTACTGCAAATCTGTATACACCTGAGGAAAAAGCCGGAATTGACAGCTTTCTGTGTTCGATTTCTTTTTGAACATCGGTATATCTGACAATCGGGCCTGCAACAAGCTGAAAATACAGCGTCAGATAAAGAATGTACTTAGAAAATTTAGGCTGAGCTGTGATTTTACCACGATACACGTCTATAGTATAGGTGAGTGTCTGGAATGTATAAAATGATATACCTACAGGAAGTGTAAATTCAGGCTCATACAGCGAAAGACCCGTCAAAGCGTTTATGTTTTGCATAAAGAAGCCGGAATACTTAAACACAACAAAGATACCAACATCAGTAAGTATTGACAGTATTAAGGCTGTTTTTGCTTTTGGTGTGCCTCGGTACTTTTCCATTGTCAAACCGTGTCTGTAGTCAAGATAGGCTGTGAGAATCAGCAAAAACACCCATACGGGTTCACCCCAGGCATAAAACAGTAGGGAAAAGGCAATTAACACAATGTTTTTTACCTTTAAATCAGGAAATATAAAGTATAATATTAAGTTAAGCGGTAAAAATATGTACAGAAATAATAAGCTGGCAAATATCAAAATATCAACTCCAAAGGGGATTTTATTATATGAATAAACGAAAGTTCAGCAAACGTGAAAAGGAAAAATTCAAAAAATATGCAGAACAAAAATCACCCGATTCAAATTTGTTAAAAGACTGCGTAATTGCTTTTGTTGTTGGGGGAATCATCTGCATGATTGGACAGGCTATTGCCGATATTG
>JAGBCG010000040.1 GCA_017938055.1 Clostridia bacterium | reverse complement strand
TTCATGTCAGCAAGAAGACTGCCAATGATTATCATAGATAGAGGGAATGTCATATCACCCAGCATCGTTAAGCCGTCTTTGAGAGTGCCTGGAAGCATAAATCTTGTAAGGAAGAGTATTATGCTTGAAACGGAGGCAATGAGTGCAGGGTTGTAGATAAGCTTTTTCCACGGAATTTTGCCATTTTGCGGATTCATGATAATAATACCATGTGTCCAGGTGAAAAGATTAAATACCGTGCTGTAAATTACTCCGTAAAATAGGCCCTGTTCATTTCCAAAGATTGCCATCATAATAGGATAACCCATAAAGCCGCAGTTCATATATGTAAGTGCATAGGAATAGACTGAACGGCTTGTTCTGCTCTTACATTTTGAAAACAAAAAGTGTGAAATAATAGCCATAATTGTGTGCACTAATACGGATAACAAGAATATATATCCAGCACGCTTTAGCGTTTCGGTATTGTATTCCATCTGTAATGAGCAGAAAATAAGACAGGGGTTTGTAATGTAAGTGAGTAGGTTTGATAGTGTCTTTGTACTTGAAATATTGAGAATTTTAGACTTCTTGCATATATATCCTGCAACCATTACAATAAAAAGCACTATTATCTTTTGTAGAACCCTTATGCTGTAGTTTCCCATTATTTTACATCCTTTTCTCCATCGCAGTGACTGCCGGTAAAATAACCGTCAAGATTTAATGTTGTTTTTCCATCAATATTTTTAAACCCAAGTGCTTTTGCAAGCTTTTCATCATCACCTGTGTACTCAACATTTTTAACACCCTGTAGGTCAAGAAAATTGAGTGCAGCTTTTCCAAGCAAAAACCTGTCGATATAGTCATCATATCCGTCAATAAGACTCATGTGATAGATGTATCCTGTCTCACCGTCGGCTTTGACATAGGCACTCCCTACAAAGTTCCCACCGTTGTGTGCGGCAATTACATGATACCCGTCCTGAGGTATAATGCCAAACATTTTTGTATATTCCTCACGCTCATATGAGGTGTAAACCGGTCTTATTTCCAACATTTATTTTTACCTCACTAAGACATATTCTTTAGTATGCTTATTTCGTTGTAATTCATATATTTCCATTTTCCTGGACGCAGCATACCGATTGTAAGCTCGCCGACAGCCACCCTTTTAAGTCTTGTAATTGTAAGCTGTGCTTGCTCGCACATTTTTCTTATCTGACGGTTTCTGCCCTCAGTAAGCACAAACTTGAGGATAGTTCCTCCTTCTTTGCGTTCGATAATAGTAACCTTGACAGGTTTAATTTTGTAGCCATCAATTTCCATAGGGCTGTTGAGCATAATAAGCTTGTCAGGGTCAATTTCGCCTTTTATCTTGACGTGGTAAATCTTTTCAACATGGTGCTTGGGATGCATTAGCTTGTTTGCAACCTCGCCGTCGTTGGTGAGAATTAAAAGACCCTCTGAGTCCATGTCAAGTCTTCCACAAGGGTAGACACGCTCAGGTAAATCCTGCAATAATTCAGGAATACACTTTCTTCCTTCCTCATCGTTCATGGTAGTAACATAGCCTCTGGGCTTGTAAAGCATGACATATACTTTTTTCTGTCCACCCTCGATGAGCCTGCCTTTGTATTCCACGG
>JAGBCG010000039.1 GCA_017938055.1 Clostridia bacterium | reverse complement strand
TAAGGATGACGCTGTTGAAATTCTTAAAAGTCTTTCAGGTAAAAGGCACGTTGTGTATACAGGCTTTACGGTGATAAAGGACGATTTTTTGTACTCGGATTTTGAAAGTACGAATGTTTATTTTCGTTCGTTGACACAAGCGGAGATTATTGCGTATGTAAACAGCGGTGAGCCTATGGACAAGGCGGGAGCATACGGAATTCAACAGCTGGGTGCTTTGCTTGTCAACAAAATTCACGGAGATTATTTCAATGTAATGGGTTTGCCAATAAATAGAATTGCTGTAACCTTTAATGAAAAACTTGGTATTAACATATTGTGTAAAAATAATTAGCTTTGACTTTGTTTTGGTCATTGAAAGGATGTAGTGTTTATGTTAAAAAATTACAAGCACAATTACCCCTTAAAAGAAGTAAAATATACCCCCAATATGAAGGTGGTTATTGAAGACTCTATTAAAAAACAAAACGAGTTCGGTCAGGACATCGCTTTCCGTTACCGCAAAGGCACACAGATTGTAGATGTGTCCTTTGAGCAGTTCTACCTTGATACAAAGTACATAGGCTCTGCTTTTACAAAGCTCGGCTTTAAGAAAGGCAGTAAAATTGCCGTAATAGGTCCTAACAGCTATGAGTGGATAACAGCTTTTGTATCAGTGCTTAACAGTGAGGCGATATTTGTTCCTGTGGACAAAGAGCTTCCGGTTGAAGAAATTGCTTATATCATTAACGACAGTGGAACAGACATGTTTTTCTTTGCGTCGGTATATGAAGAAAAAATAAAGGCAAACATAGAGCTTTTCAGCAACGTAAAATACTTTGTAAACTTTGATGCAAAAGAGGATGACGGTCAGTTCCTTTCATACAAAAAGCTCATGGAAACGGGTAAAGAGCTGTTTGAGGGTGGATATACCGAGTATACCGATATGACTCCTGCGGAAGACGAGCTTAAGATGATAGTTTATACATCAGGCACAACAGGCACGGCAAAGGGCGTTATGCTCAGCCTTGCAAATGTTATGAGTGCACAGAACTACGGACTTAAGGTTTCTTCCACAGCAAAGACCATGATTAATGTGTTGCCGCTTCATCATACCTTCGGCGGACTTGTTGATATTCTTGTTGGTATCAAGTGCGGAACAACCATGGGTATCAACGACAGCATAAGAAATATTCTGCCTAACTTCAAGGCATATAAGCCTGAGGCGGCTATGCTTGTTCCTTTGTTTGTAGAAAAGTTCTACCAGTGAATCTGGGCGGGAATTGAAGAGAAGAAGCTTACAAATGTATTTAAGGCTATGCTTAAAGTAAGCAACGCACTGCTTAAGGTGGGCATTGACGTAAGAAGAAAGCTCTTTAAATCCGTTCACGAGCAGTTTGGCGGAAACTTAAGACTTATCGTTTGTGGCGGAGCTCCCATGAGAGAGGAGCTTGGACGTTTCTTTGAATCCATAGGCGTTATCATTACAAACGGCTACGGTATTACAGAATGTTCTCCGCTTGTATCTGTAAACAGAACGCATTTCTATGACTTTGAATCTGTAGGCGTGCTTTGCCCTGATGTTAAGGTTAAGATTGATAACCCGAACGAAGATGGCGAGGGCGAAATTCTTGTTAAGGGTCCTATTGTAATGATGGGTTACTACAACAATCCCGAAAAGACAGCAGAGGTTCTGACAGAGGACGGATGGTTCAGCACAGGCGACTACGGAAGATATGATACAGACCTTGAAAGACTTTACATTACGGGAAGAAAGAAGAATCTTATTGTACTTAAAAACGGCAAAAACATATATCCCGAAGAAATCGAGGATTATCTGACAGGCAGAACAGAGATTGAAGAAGTTGTTGTAAGTGCCATAAAGGACGAAAACGGTGACGAGGTTGGTCTTAAGGCAGAGATTTATCCTTTCCAGGAAAAGATTGAGGGTCTTGATGACGATGGTGCGTATAATCTTATCAAAGGTGTTGTTGAAGAATATAACGCAACAATGCCCGCACACAAGAGAGTTATCAAGGTTGAAATCAGAAAGACCGCCTTTGAAAAGACAACCAGCGGAAAAATTAAGAGAAAGTATTCTTAAAGTTTATAAAAACGTTTTAATCAGGGGCCGATTTTGTTCGACCCCTGCTTTTGAATTTTAAAGTTTGGAGTCTTGTAAGAGTGGAAGAAATAAAGATATTATACAAAGACGAAGATGTGGTTGTGTGCATAAAACCTGTCGGATTAAGCAGTGAAAGCACAGACAACAAAGATGGTTTATGCGATTTGCTTGCTCTTCAGCTTGGAAAAAAAGAAGTTTATACTCTGCACCGTCTTGATGTGGGTGTGGGCGGTCTTATGGCATATGCCCTAAATAAAAAGAGTGCCGCAATTCTGTCTAAGGACATAGCAGAGGGTGATTTTCACAAGTATTATACTGCTGATGTTTACGGCTGTCCCCAAGAAAACGAGGGTGTCTTTGAGGATTTGTTATTCAAGGACTCAAAAAAGAATAAAAGCTTTGTTGTGAACAAGGAAAGAAAAGGCGTAAAAAAGGCAAAGCTTGCCTATAAAGTTATTGAAAGCAGAAAAGACGGTGATAAGCAGATAACCACCGTTGAAGTATATTTGTATACAGGACGCTCACACCAGATAAGAGTGCAGTTTTCCCACAGGGGCATGCCCCTTTTAGGTGATGGCAAGTACGGAGCAAAGGATAATCAAAAGCAGATATCCCTTTGTTGTACAAGGCTTGTATTTAACCGCCCGTCTGACAATGAAAGGTTGACATTTGAAATTCCTTACGGTATATAACAAGTATCATGTGGCATTGTCAGCTTTTCGTAAATAACTGCTGCAAGTGCGGTATATGCCACACATACAACGGCTGTCATGTTACAGTCTGTGGCATATAGTAATATCAAGGACAAGGCGAAAAACAGCGTAAAAGCAGCTCGGTCAACCCATTTTTGCAAGGCATAGGCAACATCAGGCAAGAGGTTTTTGGATATTATTATGTGAAGTGCTCTTCCTCCGTCAAAAACAGGCAGAGGAATAAGGTTTCCTATGCCGTAAACGAGGTTTGAATATATGAAAAAGCACACTTGTGCACTGTGATTTATTCCCAAAACACACCAAGCGGCGAAAGCACAGGCAAGATTTGCAAATCCTCCCGAAACAACCACCCACAGCTCTTTTGTATAACTAAGGGTATTTATATCTGAAATTATGTCTATTCCAAAAGGATAGACATTTATTTTTTTTATGTGAGCGTGGCAAATTTTCAAAGCGATTATGTGCGAAAGCTCATGGATAAAAATGCAGCAAAAAAGAATCAGTGTGTACACCGAAAAATCGGCAAACAGAAACAGTAAAAGTGCCACAACAGCGAAAATGCTCACGTTTATTTTCCCTGAATTAAGGGAAAAATAGAATAGTCGGCTAAATTTATGCTTGTTGTTATTCATGGCATGCCTCGGAGTAAAGATTTTGTGCAAGCTGTTCCAGTGTGTCGTTTGTCTTTTCACTAAAGCCGAAAGTGCCTGCCTGAGAGGAATAATTTGCCTTGCGGTAATTCAATGTCAGAAAAAATGCAAAAAGCAACAAGCACAAAACGCATTGCATAAAAATGCTGTGGGATGTTTTCATGACCGTCAATCCTTTCTTTAAATAATTGTATTGCAAATGTGGTAAAAATATGTTATAATGAGTTTAATCGTAAAACGATTAAACTCAGCGATATAAATTCCTGACGGAATTTGCGATATACCTTCGGTGCGATATATTACTTCGTAATGCGATATGTGCCTGCGGCACGAGAAAAAAGGAATTTATATCATATCGCAACGAAGCAAAGCGGAGTTATATCGCATTTGAACGAAGTGAAAATATATCGTATGAGCGTGAGCGAGTATATCGCAGAAGGAAGAACAAATTATGAATGATAAAACAATAAAGGAATTAGCAGTAGAACTTACTGTTGAGATAACTGCAATATGTGATAATATAAAAGGCAGAGCCGTATTTGTAAACCAGTTACTGCGGTCGTGTTCTTCAATAGGTGCAAATTCACACGAGGCAAAATATGCACAAAGCAGAGCAGACTTTATTCATAAAATGGAAATAGCGTTGAAAGAATGTTACGAAACTGAATATTGGTTGGAAATTTTATATAAAGTTAATGCTTTGCAAGAAAATGTATATAGTGAATTGAACAATAAAAGCGGTACATTGAGAAGAAAACTTATTGCATCAATTACGACTGCTAAGAAAAATCAAAGCAATGGTGATTAAATGAAAAAGAAAATATTGATAGGTTGCGGAACAATAGTATTAGTTTTAATAATTGTATTTATATCATTTATAATTTGGTTTGATAATATGATAAGTGATAATCTATCAAAAAAAGAAATAGTTGAGTTAGTAAACGATAATTATTTGATAATATTAGATGACATAAATGAAAATGATTTTACTGACACAAATAATATAGATGGAGTTAAAGAAGTATATCATGACTCAGATGTGATAGATGTGTATTGTGGTGGAAGAGGTATAGGCTCTGCAACCAGTTATTATGGATTCTATTATTCACCTGATGATTTGCCAAAAGACGCATGGTGTGGTAGCAGTTTTGGACGCACATTTGACGAGTTGAAACCTGAAGGAAAAGGTTTTGCAATTAAATATTCAAATGATGATAATTGCTATTATACAGAAAGAATTAGAGATAATTTTTATTACTACGAGGCACATTTTTAACTGGCATATAATTTGTACACTGATTTTATAATGAGATTGCAAAGCAAACTCATTGAATGGTCTTGGGCATGAATTGCACCTGTCGGTGCATTAAAGGCAATTCAACTCATTAAATGGAGATATAAAGAATAAGAAAAAGGCCCACATTTTCGGAGGGAACATGGATAAATTCAAGCTTGTTTCAAAATTCAAACCCATGGGTGACCAGCCACAGGCAATAGAGCTTTTGTCAGCCGGCGTAAATGCGGGTATGAAAGAACAGGTACTTGTCGGTGCAACAGGTTCTGGCAAAACCTTTACAATGGCGAATATTATAGCAAGTGTAAACAAGCCCACCCTTGTGCTTGCACATAATAAAACACTGGCAGCACAGCTTTGTTCGGAATTCCGAGAGTTTTTTCCTGAAAACGCTGTGGAGTTTTTTGTGTCCTACTACGACTACTATCAGCCTGAGGCGTATATTCCCGGCAAGGATGCCTACATTGAAAAAGACAGCTCAATAAATGACGACATTGATAAGATGCGTCACAGTGCTACAAGTGCCCTTTTTGAAAGACGTGATGTTATAATTGTAGCCTCTGTTTCCTGCATATACACACTGGGTGACCCTGAGGAATATAGGAATCTTACGGTGTCGGCAGCAAAGGGACTTGAAATTTCGAGAAACAAATTTATATCCGACCTTGTAAAAATTCAGTATGAACGAAATGACCTTGCTCTTGAAAG
>JAGBCG010000038.1 GCA_017938055.1 Clostridia bacterium | reverse complement strand
TTCCCATTTGTATGTAAAAGGTTGCATAAAAAGTAACTTTTTTACAAACTACTGAAAAAAGGTTGACATTTTGCGTAAAATCAACTATAATACCTTACGAATATAAATAGATAAAATCGAAAGGATTTGAGAAGATTTGGCTAAGCAAACAACAGTTTCTACTGAGGGTCTTAAAAAGCTTCAGGAGGAATTAGAGTATTTAAAAACCACCAAGCGTAAAGAGGTGGCTGAGGCAATTAAAACTGCACGTGCATTTGGTGACCTTTCCGAAAACAGCGAGTATGACGAAGCTAAAAACGAGCAGGGTCTTGTTGAAGCGAGAATAGCAGAAATTGAGTCAATGCTCAAGGACGTAAAGGTAATTGATGAGAAAAATATCAAAACCGACAGCATAGATGTAGGTAACAGAGTAAAGGTTTATGATGAAACCTTCCAAGAGGAAATTGAATACACAATAGTAGGTTCAAGTGAATCAAATCCCGTGGAGTTCAAAATTTCTGACGAATCACCTATCGGCAGAGCACTTATCGGTGCAACAATGGGCGAAACAGTAAAGGCAGAAACTCCAGGCGGCGATATTGTGATGAAAATACTTAAAATTTCTAAGTGAGTCGCAAGGACGGTGTAAATTTTGGCAGAAAATCAGAATGTAGAGGCAGTAAAGGCTCCGACCGAAAAGGAAATCGGTGAGCAGGAGCTTGTACGCCGTGAAAAATTAAAGTCTCTTGTTGAAGCGGGACAAAATCCATTTGAGCTTGTAAAGTATCCTGTGGACAGCTATAGTGCGGATATAAAGGATAACTTTGATGAGCTTGAAAACAAGACGGTAGTAATCGCAGGACGTATGATGTCAAAGCGTGTTATGGGTAAGGCAAGTTTTTGCAATATTCAGGACGGAAAAGGCAGAATACAATGCTATGTTGCAAGAGATGAAATAGGAGAAGAGTCTTATGCAGGCTTTAAAAAGCTTGATATTGGCGATATTATCGGAATAACGGGATTTGTGTTCAAGACAAAAACAGGGGAAATAAGCGTTCATGCAAAGTCACTTACGCTTCTTTCAAAGAGCTTGAAGGTGCTTCCTGAAAAGTACCACGGTCTTACAGACCAGGAAACAAGATATCGTCAGAGATATGTTGACCTTATTGTAAATCCTGAGGTTAAAGACACGTTCGTAAAGAGAAGCCTTATTCTTAAGGAAATAAGAAACTTTCTTGACTCAAGAGGGTATCTTGAGGTTGACACACCCGTGCTTCACACGCTTGAAATCGGTGCTTCCGCAAGACCTTTCGTAACTCACCACAATACTCTTGACATTGATATGTATTTGAGAATTGAAACCGAGCTTTACTTGAAGCGTCTTATAGTTGGCGGCTTTGATAAGGTTTATGAGGTTGGACGTATTTTCAGAAATGAGGGTATGGACCCGTCACATAATCCGGAATTTACGTCCATTGAGCTGTATGAAGCATATATTGACTACCATCAGCTTATGGATTTGGTGGAAGAACTGTACTCAACACTTACAAAGAAAATCTGTGGCAGTGATGTTATCACATATCAGGGTACAGAGATAAATATGGGCTCACCCTGGGAAAGACTTACAATGGTTGAAGCTGTTAAAAAGTATGCGGGTGTTGACTATAACGACTGGAAAACTGATGAGGACGCAAGAAATGCGGCTAAGGAAAAGCATGTAGAGGTAGAAAAGGACGCAACAAAGGGTGCTGTACTTGTGGAATTCTTTGATGCATTTGTTGAAGAAAACCTCATTCAGCCTACATTTATATACGACTATCCCGTAGAAAACTCACCTCTTGCTAAGCGTAAGGCAAGCGATCCTGCATTTACAGAAAGATTCGAGTACTTTATCTACGCAAGAGAAATGGGAAATGCTTTCAGTGAGCTTAATGACCCTATTGATCAGAGAGCACGTTTTGAAAAGCAGGTTGCAGCAAAGCAAAAGCAACCGGGCGGAGAAAATGCAAGAGTTGATGAGGACTTTATTACAGCCCTCGAATATGGTATGCCTCCGACAGGTGGTCTTGGCTTTGGTGTTGACAGACTTGTTATGCTTCTTACAGACAGCTTCTCAATAAGGGACGTATTGCTGTTCCCGACAATGAAGCCGCTTGATGAATAATTGCTATGAGTAAAGAAAAAAACTGTACACCAAAGGAAAAAATGACATTCCTGCAATGGATTGATAACCTCTGGTATCATAATAAGGCGGCAATAATTATAGGTGCGTTTGCATTTGTAATGATTGTTGTTGGTTTGACTCAGTTTATTTCCAAGAAAGCTCCTGATGTTTTTATATATTATGTAGGTCATGGAAAGCTCTCGGATGTTGCATCGGATAAGTTCAAGGATGATATGCAGCTGTATTTTGCCGATGATTATAATGGAGATGGCAATGTTGTAGTTGACTATAAGGAAGATGCATTTACAATGGTACAGTCTGAGCAGGGAGAGCGGTATGTGTATGATCCGTCAGCACAGATGACCGAAACTCAAAGATTTAATCTTGAGCTTGGTATGGGCGATTGTGTAGTTTACATTATGGAGCCTGCGTTTTTTAGTGCAAACACGGATTATGTTGCAAGTCTTGAAGAAGTTCTTGGGTATGTTCCAAAAAACGCAATTTTTGGAAAGGGTATTCCTGTTTCATCGCTTAAGGCGTATAAAAACACCTCACTCAACAGATACCCATCGGACTATATAATTTGTATAGCTCGAAAAAAGACGAATTTTACCGATGAATATTATAACGGCAATGTCACATTCTTTAAAAATCTTGTGGAATATAAGGTTAATGCTGATTCATAAATTAGTATTGAATTTGGGATAAGGTTTTGAAGAAGTAATTCTAATTTGTAATAATATAGTACATTCTCCTTGCCGTACGTAAAGCGAATGTGCGAAGAATATTATTAAAGGAAACAAAATATTAATTTCGTAAAGGAGGCATGTGTACGGCTTTATAGCTGATACACGACATCTTATGAAGAAGTTTTTAGTTTATTGTCTTGTTGCTATTATGCTTGTAGCTTCAGTTTCCGTAGTTGCATCTGCTGCAGCTTCTGACTGGACAAAGGGTAATGGCTTCCATGTTTATAGGCCTGCAGACGAAACACAGCCTAAGTCTGCAGCAAACATGTCTGCTGAAACACGTATTGAAACAAACTCTCCTGTTACTACTCAGGACGCTGCAGGTGAATTCGGTGTTAAGGTTGCCCATAAGGGTTACTTTGAAACAGGTGATAACTGGGGCGGTGTAGTTTCAAACGAAAGATTCGGTCTTGATGGTTTGGAAATCACAGTTGCTTTTGAACAAGTGCCTGAAGTAGATTCAAGTGATGACTGCTGGATAGCTCTTGACCTTGTAAATGAGCCAAGATCTTTCACAACAGGTGCTAATTTCAATCCCGGCTTTATTCAGCTTGTTCGTTTTGGCAGACCTGAAGTCGAAGTCTATGGTTCAACAGGCTGGGCTTATCTTGGTGCCAGCGGTATCAACGGAAGTGACTTTGCAGTTAAATCCGGAGATACACTCAAGCTCAATGTAAGATACGAGAATGCACAGTATATAATTACTGTTTCACACAACGATGCAGTATCTTTTGAAGTTCCCACAGAGTTTACATATCCTTTGAGCGATGAAATCTTCCTTGATGGTACAGCTCATGCACTCGTTATGGCTTCTTGCTTCGGTGTTGATAAGAACTTCAAGTACACTGTAAACGTAAAACCCGGTAATCCTCTTACAGAAGAACAGATTGCTGCTAAGGCTTTTGAAAAGGCTAAGGTTGCAAATATAGCAACTGTAGAAGCATCTGTTGAAGATATCACAGATATCCTCGAGGATGCTCTTGAAGAAGCAGGCGACAGCACAATCGAAGAAGTAACTTCCAACGTTGCTGTTATCGAAGCTGCTCTTGAAACAGCTACAGCACAGCTCGAACTCGCAAATGCCGCTACAAATGAAGAAGAATCTAATGCTGCAAGAGATGCGGCTGTGGCTGCAAAGGTT
>JAGBCG010000037.1 GCA_017938055.1 Clostridia bacterium | reverse complement strand
GAGAAAGTGTCGGGACCGCCCGACAGCGGTATTCGCAGGCAACCTTGGATAATATCGGATTTTTGATGCCCGTGAAGCGAGTTTTTCATAAAAATAAGCCGATGCAGAAAAATGGATTTTGCTTCAAAAAACAAATTAACAGCGGCGATAGCCAAAATAAAGTTTTTTTGGTTACTTTTTCCGTGATTTCCTAAATCTTTGATTTGGTTGAAATCTCGTACTCAGCAAAGCTGAGCTTCCTTAATTAGAAAAGTGACAATAGAAAAAATAAAAAAAATAAAAAAACACTTGACAAAACGAAAAGTTTATGTTAATATACTCATGTTGACCTGAGAAAACAGGTGGCGTGATGGGGCAGAAGCCTTGTCAGCAGCTATAATGTGCCTTGGAAAAGCATGCCTGTCGAGGAAGATGTAATAACTGGAATATAGTAGTATTGTAATGCTTATATATTCTCCCTACATTGTCCTTTTTCTATGGTCGAAAAAAGGGCATTTTTTATTTGGGAGGTGAAACAGATATGCCAAGCGCAAAGATTCTCGAACAGAAGAAGCAGTTAGTAGCAGATCTTGCAGAAAAGATGAAGAACGCCAAGAGCGGCGTAATCGTTGACTACTGCGGCATCACTGTTGAAAAGGACACAGCACTCAGAGCTGAACTCCGTAAGGCAGGCGTTGACTACACTGTAATCAAGAACACATACATCAAGAAGGCAGCAGATATCGCCGGAATCAGCGGTTTTGAGCCTTACCTTGAGGGTATGACAGCTTTTGCATTCAGCACAGAAGATCCCCTTGCACCCGCAAAGGTTCTTTGCAAGTTTGCTGAAAGCAATGAGAGCTTCAAAGTTAAAGTAGGTATGATGGACGGCGAGGTTATGTCCGCAGAGGAAGTAACAGCACTCTCCAAGATTCCTTCTAAGGAAGTTCTCATCGCAAAGGTCCTCGGAAGCATCCAGGGTCCTCTCTATGGTCTTGCTTATGTACTTCAGGCAAAGATCGACAAAGAAGGCGGCGTAGCAGAAGAAGCAGCTGCAGAATAAGCCGGTTCCGTCAGGGCTTTAAAAAAATAAAGACGGTAAAAAATGCGGCATAATGAACCGCAAAGAATTAAAATTTACATTTCGGAGGTATATTGAAATGGCTACAGAAAAGACACTTCAGATTCTTGAAGAAATCAAGGGTCTCACAATACTCGAACTTGCAGATCTCGTAAAGGCACTCGAAGAAGAATTTGGCGTATCCGCAGCTCCCGTTGCAGTTGCAGGTGCAGCAGCTCCCGCAGAAGGTGGTGCAGCAGCAGAAGAAAAGACAGAATTTGACGTTATCCTCGCTGATGCAGGTGCTTCTAAGCTCGGCGTTATCAAGGTTGTTAGAGAAATCACAGGTCTTGGCCTCAAGGAAGCTAAGGACCTCGTTGAAGGTGCTCCCAAGACTCTTAAGGAAGGCGTTTCCAAGGAAGACGCTGAAAAGCTTAAGGAACAGCTCGTTGCTGCTGGTGCAACTGTTGAAATCAAGTAATTTTGGTTTAACAATAAAAAATGCTTTTTTTGAACCGTGTTTATCACGGTTCTTTTTTTGTAATGTAAGTATGAAATAAAAAATACGGGTAACAATAAAAGTAAACATATCAAAAGAAAGGAATATAATCATGAAAAAAACTTTACCTGTATTTTTTGCCGTAATGCTTGTACTTTTTTCAGTGGTATCTGCTGCAGCATCTTTATCTCCCGCCATTGAAATTTTGTCAAAAAATCTTGAAATGAAACGTTGTATTACACAAAAAGGCGTGGTGTCTTTTGATGAAAATACCTTTGATGAGTATTTTGGTCAGGACACTGATTCTGTTACTGTAAGCTCAATTCCGCCAATTACTCAGGGCATGCTTAGTTGTATGGGCTTTGAGCTTGAACAGGGACAGACTGTAACACGTGATAGCTTTGCACTTGTAAGCTTTATACCCGCAGGTGATTTTAATGGTGTTTCAAAGTTTTCTTTTTCAAACGGAGAAAATGTTCTTACCTGTAGTGTTCTTGTATCGGAAAATCAGAACATGCCTCCTCAAACAGGTGCACAAACTGTTGACACTCAGAAAAACATCACAGTTTTCAAGTCTTTTTCCGCTGCAGACCCTGAAAATGATACTTTAGAATACGAAATTGTAAAATATCCACGTCATGGAAGTGTTTATGTTAACCATACAGGCGGTCAGTTTGTTTATACTCCTGATAAAAACTATATGGGAGAGGATTATTTCACCTATAAAGCTGTGGATTTCTTTGGGAACACCTCACAGGAACAGCGTGTGGAAATAAAAGTGTCAAAGCCTGCTGCAGACGTGTATTTTTCTGACATGGAAAACCACTGGGCACACAACAGTGCCATAAAAATGGCAGCCACAGGACTTATGTCGGGAGAGGAAACGGAGAACGGAGTGCTTTTCTGTCCCGACGAAGATATGTCACGAGGCGATTTCCTTGCACTTTCTCTTATTACTGCAGGTCATGAAAGCGAAATTCCCTTTGTAGAAAAGACGGTTTTCGCCGACGACAGTCTTATTCCCGATAATATCAAAAGCTATGCACAATACGCCTATGATAAGGGGATTATAAATGGTTATCCCAACGGCGACGGAAGCGTTAACTTTGAATCTGCCTGTTCCATAACACGTGCACAGGCGGCAGTAATTACAAGCAAGATTCTCGGTTTGACACAAGATGAAGCTACAGACTATGAAGCTTCTTACACGGATGCTGCCGCAATTCCCTCCTGGGCAAGCAGTCAGATTAACAGTCTTACCGTGTGCGGAATCATAAAAGGCGAGCCATCGGGTCAGGTGAATGCAGAAAAGGTGCTTTCAAGAGCAGAGGGTGCAGAGATGATTTGCAACGTGGCAAATTATCTTGAGGATAAGGAAAAAAAGGAAAGGCCCAAAAAGAAGACTATTTTTAATCTTTTCGGACTTTTGGATTAGTGATTGTGTGACAATAAAAGGGATGCAGAAAGCATCCCTTTTACTATACTTATTTAATTTTGGTTCTTATAATTCTACCGCATGTTTTAAAGATTGTTTCTCTTGGGATTTTTGCAGGAAGCGGGGTCATGTTCTTTTTCATGTCCCGAAACACCGCACCATGAGCATATGTGCTCTATTGTCACATGGTCTTTGTTTACACCGCAAAAATCACATTTTTTACCATCGGGACAATCTTGCTTTTTGTGTCCCCGCTCTTCACATATGGGACAGGCAACGTTAGGGCAATTTTCTTTTACATGTCCCGGACGCATGCATAACTCACACATCGGACAGGCATCCGTAGTGTGTTCAAATGAACCGCAGTAGTAACACTTTTTAACAGTACAGCCTTTTTCATCGTGGCCTTCAGAGCCGCACCTTTCACAAATATGATTTAAGGTATCATGTTCTGTTTTGCCGCAAAATGAACAAACTTTTACTGTGCAGCTGTCCTTGTTGTGACCTGTAGAGCCGCATTTTTCACAAACATGCTCACGTGAGGGATGTTCATAGGTTTTACAAAACTCGCATTGGTTAGGACAATCGGTTTTATCGTGTCCTTTGGTATTACATGCCTCACACACATGACCTGCTGTGTCGTGTAGTTGCGTAATTCCGCAGTAAATACAACAAGTGTCACTCTGGTGTCCCTCGTGCTTGCAGTTGGTGCATACATGCTTTTCAGAAACATGTCCTGTTTCTTCACAGATAGCACAAACTGTTATTGTACATGTGCTTGCGTCGTGCCCCTTTTGGCGACAGTTGGTACAGAGATGGTCTTGGGTTTTATGTGTTGTTCTCTGGCAAATTTCGCATGGACAGTTCTTTTCATGCCCTGTTTTTGAGCATATTGAGCACTTGTGAGAAGACGCATTGTGACCTGTATCTTCACAAAGAACGCAGACTGTTGCCTGACAAGAGAGTATATCATGTCCTTTTTCGCCGCACTTTTCGCACATGTGATTTGCCGAGGTGTGCTCGGTTTTGCCACAATATTTACAAGGCTCTGACACAGGCTGTTCCTTTTTTTCATCATCTTTTTTGTTGTCCTGCTTTACAGGCTGTGAAGCAGCCTTGGCTTTGTCGTCGTTCTTTTTTTGCTGGCAATTACTTATGTTGTGATATGGTGAAGCACAGTATGTGCAAAGCGGATGGTCTGCTGTTATGTGTGATGTGGTCTGGCAGTACTTACAGCATAGTGACTGATGTCCTTTTCCTCCACAATCGCTGCAGATATGTTCGTTGTTGGAGTGTTCCTGTGAGCAGAAGCTGCAGACAGTTACGGCATTTTCCTGTTCAAGCTGACTGTATGTTGCAAGGGTGAAGCTTTGGGGACTGTCAAGATAATCTTCAACTGTTACAGTTCCGAATTTGTTTTCCCCTAAAACAACATAGATACGTTCTTCAAAGAAATATTCCTTGCCGTCATTTGGGTACTGTGCATTTTTCAGCTCACCTGTGACCACAACTCTCTCGCCGCCACTGTAGCCGACATCGCTTTCCTCGTCCTTCTCGTGCGGTCTCCAACCCCAATACACACTTGTTTCAAACCAACCGTCAAGAAGATATTTTTCAAGCTCATCTTTTTGAATTTCTTTGAATTTCCCCGGTTGATATACACGAATCGTGTTAGTAGCATATTCCGTTATGTCAGTATCATATGTTATCCACACATCTTCTTCGTCGTCACTGTCACCAACAAGCATTAAGATGATTCCAACTGCTACAGCAATAATTGTTATCAGAAGATAAGCCATTAATGTAAAGAAAAGGGTGGTTTTTGATTTTTTACCAGTTTTTTTCTTTTTAGCCGCCACTGCCGGCATTAATTTGGCAGCATCGGGTACAGCTTGCGGTGAAGCCTTGGGCTGTGCTGTAGGCTGCACAGACTGACTGCCACCGTTGTGCATGGGATTCAACGGCTTTATGGGAGGCAAGCCTGTTGGTTTGACCGGAGGCAGCTTTTCTCTGTTATCCGGATTATTAAAAGGGCTGTTACCCTGATTGTTCATAACTATTCCACCTTTTTCAGAATATATAATCAAAACACAAATTATAACTCACTTTGATATATAATCAATGTTTTTTAAATGGTTTGCTTTTTATTCAATAGCATCAAGAGCCTTTGCAAGCTCACAGAACTGTTGCGTTGTCAGTGCTTCGCCACGCACCTGCTCTGACGTTCCGAGAGTCTGTGCAATTATCTGCCCAAGACGTTGCTTTGAAATAAGCGGATACACTTCACAAAGTGCATTGGCAAGAGTTTTACGTCGCATTAAAAAGGCTTGTTTTATTATTTTTGACGTAAGTGATATCTCTTTCTGTGTGTAAGTCTGTGTTTTATAAAGCTCAATTCGTATTACGGCACTGTCAACCTTTGGTCTGGGATAAAAACAACCTGACGGGACTGTGAAAAGACGTTTTGCCTTGCCGTATAGGTTTATCTGAGCTGTAATTGCACCGTAATCGGCAGTTCCTGCAGAAGTGCAAAGACGAAGAGCTACTTCTTTTTGTACCATAACGGTTATAAAATCAAAATCGGGATATTCTTCAAGCAGCTTCATTATAATTGGAGTTGTTATATAATAGGGCAGATTTGCACAAACCGAAACGGCAAGTGTTCGTCCGTCATCTGTTTTACGTTTTGAATCAAGAAATTTGCGAAGATTTATTTCCATTATATCGCTGAAAACAACCTCAACGTTGTCAAAGCCTGAAAGAGCATCTTTTAATACCGGCTCAAGAGAGGTGTCAATCTCGACTGCCACAACCTTTTCAAATCTCTTTGCCAGCTCCTTTGTGAGAATACCCGCACCCGGTCCTATTTCAAGTATAAGAGTTTCAGCCTTTTTCTGGGGCAAAGCATCTGCATCCGGAAAGGTAAAATTTGTACATTCCATAGCTATTCTTCGGGGGATTTTTACATCCTGAAGAAAATTCTGACCATATTTTTTCTGGAATTTAAAATCATGCTCCTGTAAAAGATTCGACATAGTCTTTTTCCTTTCGTATAAACGCAAATGAGGTTTGTTACAATGTTTTTATAAAAAACAGGGATGCACAAGCGTACATCCCTGCAATATTTTTTTAAAGAACTAATCTACCTTGGGAAGGTACTTTTCAAAATTCTTTTGATTAAGGTCAGTAAAGCAGAATCTGCCGTAGAAGTCGGTGTCTGTGTTTGAAAGCTCCTGAGAAACAAAGCCTGCGGCGTTGAATACAACGGGAATTACGGGCATTTTTTCAATAAGATACTTTTCAGCTTGCTTATAAGCTGCAGTTCTGTCAGCAGTATTGTCAGCATTTACGAACTTTTCACAGAGTTCGTCATACTGTTCATCATAGAAGCCTGAAACGTGGTGATTGTAAACAACATCTTCTTGGCTGGGACCTGTTGTAACATCAATGAAATTGCCGCCAAACTTTGCAGAGAAAGGAAGAAGCATGCTCATTGCATCGTATGTGGTAGACTGATAATCAAAGGTTACAACAGAAGCTGCATTCAGTGCCTCGTTGTTCTGATTCATGGGATATATGCCCAAAACCTTGTTGTTTATGTATTTCTGAGGACGGGAGGTTATAGAAACCTTGAATCCGAGTTCTGACCATGCTGCCTGGCATGCCTTTGCAATAATTTCATCGTTAGCTCTTGCATTGCTGTATTCTATAGCAATGAATTTTCCGGACATACCCGACTCAGCTATAAGCTGCTTTGCTTTTGCCATATCTGCACTTGTTGAAATGAGATTGTCGCTTTCCTTGCGGAATTCTTTGCCTTTCTTTGAGCCTTCAACTCCGTAAGGAATAAGACCTGTGGCACCCTTCATGGTAACTGAGAGGGAGTTTGCAATAGCATTTCTGTCAAGTGCCAGAGAAAGTGCCTGTCTTACCTTTTCGTTGGCAAAAAGCTCATGAGTGTTGTCAAGAAGAAGTGTGTGTGTGGAAGCAAGGTCATATGTTTCAATTTTGTTCTTCTTGAAAGACGAAGTAGTTTCTTTATTTGCAGAGCTGAGATTGAGATAGAACGACTCTTTGTTGTTGTATCTTTCTAAATGCTCGTCAACCGATTTGCCTTCGCTGTAGGATGTAATAATTCTGTAAGGCTTAACAATCTTGTCTTCGGCTGTGTTTTCGCCGTCGCTGACACATCTGTAATAAACGCTTCTTTCAAAGGTAAGCTCGCCTGTATGCCAAGCCTTAATTTTGAATGGTCCATTGGTAACATAGCTTGCACCGCCGGGAACTGACCAGTCTGCACCTGTTGAAACAACATCCTCTCTCAGAGGAACAAGTGCGGGGCTTGAAAGACGACGCATAAACGCTTCAACATTTGCCTTGATTTCCTTTTTGGAGTGTTCAGCACCTGCATATGATGGCTCAAACACTATTTGCATAGTCTTGTCATTAATAGCATATACTCCAAGGTCGTTTACCGAGCAAAGACCTTCCTTAACTTTTTTTGCGTTGAGGATGGGGTAAAGAAGAGCTGCGTTTGAATTGTTGTTTTCGGGAAGCAGAATTCTTGACCAGGCATATATGAAGTCGTCAGCATCGACTATGATACCGTCAGACCATCTGGAGTCCGCAAGAGAAATATCAAGCTTTAAAAGATTATCTCTTTCGTCGATTTCGTATTCCCACTCTTTGGCAAGTGCATTTTCAAGCTTGCCGTTTTTATCTATTGTTGTAAGACCTTCATATATAAGACCCATAACTCTTACGGTGTCCGCAGAGGTATAGACGGCGGCCGGGTCAAGTGACTCGGGAAGTGTCGTAATGAACGCCTGAATCTGTGCACCTTTAATTTCATCCTTTTCTTCGTCGGATGAACAGCCCGTAAGCATGGTGAGAAGCATCAGACTTGCAAGAATAATCGCCAATAGTCTTTTCATGATAGTGTTTTCCTCCCAAATTAACTATTCCTAAAACGGTGGT
>JAGBCG010000036.1 GCA_017938055.1 Clostridia bacterium | reverse complement strand
GAATGTAATTGTGTCGTTCTTCCTGTTGAAAACAGCAACTCGGGAGAGGTCGGACAGGTAAGTGATTTGATTTTTTCGGGAAATCTTTTTATAAACGGAATGTATAATCTTGAAATCATGCAGAATTTAGTTGGGGTAAAAGGCACCTCAAAAGATACAATAAAGGAAGTTATAAGCCACCCTCAGGCACTTAGCCAGTGTGAAACATTTCTCAAGGAAAAGGGCTATAAAACTACCGAATATGAAAACACAGCTCTTGCAGCAAAAAAAGTAAAAGAGCTTAACGACATAAGCATTGCTGCAGTTGCAAGCAAGGAAACTGCTAAATTATACGGACTTGAAGTGATTGAAAATAAAATCAACGAAGACAACACCAACACAACCTGTTTTGCTGTGCTTTCACCATCGGAGAGCAAAGTGCGTGGTACAGACTCTTATTTTGATATAATGTTTACAGTAAAGCATGAGGCAGGTGCTTTGGCAAAGGCTATTGAAATTGTGGGAAGATACGGTTTCAATATGACAAAATTAAGAAGCAGAGCCTTAAAGGATTTGGCGTGGCAGTATTATTTTCAGATTGAAGCTATCGGCGATGTTTATGATGAAAAAGGGAAAAATATGCTTGATGAATTGAAAAAATACTGTGATAAGCTTAAGGTAGCAGGAGTTTACACACAGGCGAAAGAGCTTAAGGAGTGAGCACAAAATGTACATAGATTTAAAGGAAAACGGATATGAGGCTGTTATAGAAAAAGGGTGTTTTGAAAAAGCGGACACTCTGCTTAATTTGAAAAGAAAGGTTTTAATTGTAACCGATGACGGAGTTCCTGTAAAATACAGCAAGACTCTGGCAAATAAATGTGATAATGCAACGGTTGTTACTATTCCTCAGGGTGAAAAAAGCAAAAGCTTTGAAAGCCTGCAGATGCTTTGCAGTATAATGCTTTCCAAAGGCTTTGACAGACATGATTGTGTTGTAGCAGTAGGCGGAGGTGTATGCGGAGACCTGGCAGGCTTTTGTGCCTCTGTTTATATGAGAGGAATTGATTTTTATAATATACCTACCACGCTGTTGTCTCAGATTGATTCTTCGGTGGGTGGAAAAACTGCTGTAAATCTTGATTCTGTTAAAAATATCGTAGGAACCTTTTATCAGCCCAAAAAGGTGTTAATCGACCCGTATCTTCTGGAAACTCTTGATAAAAGACAAATGTCAAACGGTTATGCAGAAGCTATAAAAATGGGTCTTACATCCGATGAAAAGCTTTTTAATATGTTCTACGAAAACAGGATTGATATTATTGAGGTTATTACACGCTGTCTTGATGTGAAAAGAAAAATAGTGGAACAGGACGAAAAAGAAAGCAATTTAAGAAAGGTACTTAATTTCGGTCATACCGTAGGCCATGGTATAGAAGCAATTTCAAACGGAGCATTTTATCACGGTGAATGTGTGGGAATGGGAATGCGTTATGTATGCTCCGATGATGTAAGAAATAAGCTTGACAAGGCACTTACAAATGTAAATCTTCCTTTAAAATATGATTTTGACAAGGAGGAGATTATAAAAACCATTATGCACGATAAAAAGGCATCAAAGGGAAGTATTGATATGGTTTTTGTAAACAAGGCAGGTTCTTTTGAAATAAAGAAAATGACCAAAGAAGAAATAAGAGATATTTTGAACTGATGAAGGTGAAATAAATGAGTTTTAATTCATATGGGGACAGAATAACAGTTACATTATTCGGTGAAAGCCACGGAAAAAGTATTGGTGCTGTTCTTGACGGACTTGAGGCAGGGGTTGAAATAGATACAGAATTTATAAATTCACAAATGGAAAAACGCCGTGCTAAAGGTAAAATTTCAACAAAACGTAATGAGGCAGATAAGGTTAATATCGTGAGTGGAGTTTTCGACGGTAAAACTACAGGCACGCCTATAACTGTTATTATAGAAAATGAAGATACCAAGTCAAAGGATTATTCTAAAATGAAATCTCTTGCACGTCCGTCTCATGCTGATTATACAGGATTTATAAAGTATAAGGGATTTAATGATTACAGAGGCGGAGGGCACTTTTCAGGCAGAATTACTGCACCTCTTGTGGCAGTAGGTGCAATTCTCATTAAATACCTTATGAGCAGAGGCATATACATCTGTACTCATATTTTAGAGTGTGGTGGTATAAGAGACAGAGAATTCAATAATCTTGATGAAGATTATAAAAAGCTTTCTCGGTGCGAATTTGCAGTTCTCGATAATATAGCTGAAGAGAAAATGAAAAAGAAAATTGAAGAAGCTGCCTTGGAAGGAGACAGCGTGGGTGGTATTCTGCAGACTGCAATTTTTGGTTTGCCTGCAGGAGTAGGAGACCCATGGTTTGATAACTTTGAGGGTGTTCTTGCAAAAGGACTTTTCTCAATCCCGGGAATTAAGGGTGTTGAATTCGGCGCAGGATTTGATTTTGCCCGTATGAAAGGCTCTCAGGCAAATGACCCCTTTGTAGTTGAAAACTCAGCTGTTAAAACCTTAACAAATAACAATGGCGGTATAAATGGAGGTATTACCAACGGTATGCCTGTTATTGTGAACTGTGCAGTTAAGCCTACTCCTTCGATTTACAAGGAACAAAGCACAATAGATTTTGCAAATATGGAAAATACAAACATAAAAATTGAAGGACGCCACGACCCTGCAATAATTCACAGAGCAAGAGTTGTAGCTGACAGCGTTACCGCAATTTCTGTATGTGATATGCTTTATAAGGGGAATTTGTAATGAAAATTAAAATTAAAAAGAGCAAGGCAGAGGGAACTGCTTTTGCTCCGCCTTCCAAGAGTATTGCTCACAGAGATTTAATTTGTGCCTTTCTTGCCAAAGGCGAAAGCGAAATAACGTCTGTTTCTTTTTCTGAAGATATAAAAGCTACAATAAACTGCATAAAGGCTTTAGGCGGAGAAGTTGATGTTTGTGAAGACAGAGTAAGTATAAACGGTGGAAATTTTCTTATAGATAATGAGCTTTTTTGTAATGAAAGCGGAAGCACCTTAAGGTTTTTTGTGCCTATAGCACTGCTTTTTGACAAAGAAATTACTTTCAGAGGTGCAAAAAGACTGTTTGAGAGACCTCTTGGTATTTACGAAGATATATGCAGAGAAAAAGGCTTTTTGTTTGAAAAAGGCGAAGATTATCTTAGAGTCAAAGGAAAACTTGAAGCAGGTGAATATGTCTTAAAAGGAGATATCAGCAGTCAGTTTATTACAGGACTGTTGTTTGCACTTCCCCTTTGCGACGGAGACAGTGTAATTAAAATAATACCACCTTTTGAAAGTGCTTCTTATGTGGATTTAACCTTGCAGGCATTATCTGACAGCAGTATAAATGTGGTAAAAGATGGAAATAATTTTTACATAAAAGGAAATCAAAACTATCTTCCAATCAGAAAGGCAGTAGAGGGCGATATGTCAAATGCGGCATTTTTGTATGCCTTTAATGCCCTTGGTGGAGATGTTTTGGTAAAAGGAATTAATGAAAATACCCTGCAAGGGGACAGAGTATATAAGAAAATCATTGACACAATGATGGAAAAAAATGAAACCTTTGACGTTTCCGACTGTCCTGATTTAGTGCCTGTTTTAATGGTGGTAGCAGCAATGAACAAGGGAGCAACCTTTACAG
>JAGBCG010000035.1 GCA_017938055.1 Clostridia bacterium | reverse complement strand
CCCTTAAAGATGCATTTGGAGCATGGAAGAAATATGGAAAAAACAAGAAGAGCTTCTTGGGTAAAAGACCACCTTCTTTCCACACCTTCTGTTATTAAGTGGACAAAGGAATACTTTATTGACCGTTATAAGAGCACACCTGTTATGCCTTATCACGTTGAGAGAATTCACTTTGAAAAAGTAGGCGAATACTCAACTGAGGGTAAATTTATGCATATGTTTACTCTGACAGTTGGCTCAAAGGTTACAGTTCGCTCCAAAGCAAACAAAGACCTTTACGCTGTTTGTGATAAGTTCCAGACTTTAGTTATTCCCGCTACATTCGGTGATTATGAAATCATCAATGAAGAGGGAGGCAGAGTAACCTGCGTAATCCAGAGATGGAAACAGGGTTAATATAATACAATAAACGTATAATAAAACAAGCCACAGCTGTGAAAACATATAGTCGACGTTTTTTCGGCTGTGGCTTTAATGTAATATAGGAGGAATATGTATGAATATACTGGCAATAGGTGCCCATCCGGATGATGTAGAAATTTCCTGTGGAGGTACGCTTGCAAAATACGCAAAACAAGGACATAAAGTGTTTACAGCAACAGCAACAAATGGAAACATTGGTTCAGCAACACTTCCCATGGATGAAATAGCAAAAATAAGAAAAGAAGAGGCAAGAAGAGCAGCGGCTATTATCGGAGCTGAATACATCTGTCTTGACTATGATGACGAGATGTTTTTTGAAGATAAACAGGCACGACTTGCTTTTATAAATCTTGTAAGATATTGTAAGGCGGATATTATTCTTACCCACAATCCTGAGGACTATAATCCTGACCACGAACTGACAAGCAAAATAATAAATGATATTGCTGTTATGATTCCTATTGAAAAGATACACACGAAAGCTCCTGCATATGATAAAATTCCGATTATTGCATATTTTGAGCCTGCAAACGGTTTAGGTTTTATTCCTACAGAATATGTAGATATAACTGATACTATGGAAATTAAAATGGCTATGTGCAGAGAACACAAAAGTCAGGTATCATGGATGGCAGATAATTACAAAGAGGCGGTTGCGGGCAAGGACTTTTTTGAAAACTACTATACAGTTGCAAAATATAGAGGACTTCAGTGTGGAGTCGATTATGCAGAGGGATTCCGCATGGCAAATGATGCTTTTCGTGTAGTTCCCCGCAGAGTTCTTCCATAAAAATTGTAATTACGAAAAGTGTAAATTACCAAACGTGGCACATGACACTTTTTGTTAATAACGGACTAATTGAGATAGGAGAAAAGACGTGAAATTAAATATTGCAACAGTAGGTTTGGCACATCCATTTGAGGTGGGCTTTGATGATTCCGAAAACCTCTTAAATACTACTTCAAAAGCATTAAAAGAGGTGGGAGTAGATTGCATAAGTACAGATGTTGTTATGCACGACTTAGACACAGTAAAAAAGGCTGCACAGGTTTTGAAAACCAAGGAATTTGACCTGTTAATGATATGTATTGCAACCTGGAGTGAAGACCACCATCTTTTAGATTTGCTCTCATATGTTGATAAGCCTGTAATTTTGCGTGCATATCCTGCAAGGGAAACCGGATCGCTTTGCTGTGCACATCAGATTGGTGCTGTGTTTAGAGATATTGGAAAAACTTATGAATTCATCTATGGAGATGCAGATAGCATTGAGTGTGCTGAAGAAACTAAAAAAATTGCTACGGCATATGCCCTTAAAACCGTCATGAGCAGAACCAGAGTGGGTGCTATTGGGGGAAGAGTAAAGGGCATGACAGAGATTGCATATGATGAATTTTCCATAAAACAAAAACTTGGTGCAAGAGTCGTAAATCTTGACGAAAAGGAAATGACTGAAAAAGTGGCAGCTATGTCTGATGCTGAGGCAGAAAAGATATTGCAAGAGAAGAAAAACATCCTGTCGCCTTGCAAGATTTCTTCTTCAAAGGAAAGTATGCTCGAGTCTATAAAATATTACGCTGCACTAAAAGAGCTTGCAAAAGAGTATGATTTACAGGCACTTTCTGTTAAGTGTTACACTACATATATGGGAAAAGTTTGCCTTGGATACTCCTTGCTTTCAGAAGAGGGTATAGTAGGCTCTTGCGAGGGGGACGTAACAAACGCTCTTACAATGAAGTTAATGTATGAGCTTTCCGGAAAACCAATAAATAATACAGATCTTTTGTACCTTGATGAAAAAGAAAACAGTATTCTTTTTGCTCATTGCGGTTCGTCGGGATTTTCAATTTCAGAGGGTGATATTGAGCTTTGCCCTGTGCGTTTGGCAGAAAGCGGAGTTTGTACAAAGTTCTTAGTAAAACCCGGAAAAGTTACTGCTGTAAATATCTGCGGTCATGGAGATACTTTCCGCCTGGCAGTTATGGTTGGTGAGGCTATTCCTTGCTCAATGGAATTTCCAGGTAATCCTGTGAAAATCAAATTTGAAAAGTCAGTGTTTGATATAAATAAGGAAATCATGAACAATGGAATAGGTCATCACTGGATGGTTGCATACGGTGATTATACAGAACAACTGAAATATTTCTGTAAAATAAACGATATACTGATGTATGAAATATGAAATTATATAAAGCTCCAATATGTTTCATAAATGGTATTAATAAAAAAGAAAGTGTAGCTTTTATTAAGCTCATATAAATCACAAGGAGTAAATACGAATGAAAAGATCTGAAATCAATGCGGCAATGAGGGACGCTCTTGCTTTATTCAAAGAATATAAGATTACGCTTCCTGCCTTTGTTTTGTGGAGTAAAGATGACTGGAAAACAAAAGGTGGAGAAGTAGAAGAAATTAAAGATAATATGCTTGGATGGGATATTACGGATTTTGGCAGAGGAGATTTTAATGATATTGGGCTATTGCTTATCACTCTTCGCAACGGAAATCAGAAGAATCCGCAAAAATATCCTAAGCCGTACGCTGAAAAACTCATGGTTGTAAAAGAAAAGCAGATTACTCCCATGCATTTTCATTGGAATAAGATGGAGGATATCATCAATCGTGGAGGCGGAAATCTTATAATTAAGCTTTATAATTCCACAGAAGATGAACAGCTTGCAGATACAGATGTCGAAATTTCTGTTGATGGAGTAAAGCATACATATCCAGCAGGCTATGAGCTTTGCTTAAGACCCGGAGATAGCGTAACGCTTACACCGGGACTTTATCACAAGTTTTGGGGAGAACAAGGGAAAGGCACTGTAATAGTTCAGGAGGTATCAATGTGCAATGATGATGCTAATGATAACCGCTTTTATGAAAAAACAGGACGCTTTCCCAAGGTTGAAGAAGACGAAGAACCTCTTTATCTATTGTGTAATGAATACGATCAATAATATGAAAAAGACTGCCTGAGGCAGTCTTTTATGTTATGGTGTTAACAGAGTCACGTTCAATCAGCTGCATAGGCAGTAAAATGCTCTCCACTTTTTTTCCTTTTATTTTCTGAACTATCATATCCATTGCAAGAGTTCCCATTCCTTCCTTATCAATACCGATTGTGGTAAGCTTAGGCTCGATATACCGTGAAAGTAATATGTCGTCGATACCTATTATAGAAACATCTTCGGGAATAGAAAGATTCATATCTTTAGCACACCTCATAACTCCTATTGCGAAGCTGTCAACGGTACATAAAACAGCACTGGGACGTTTTTCCAGCATGAAAAGTTTTTTTGCTTCTTCATATGCCGAGTCTTCGCCTGTAGCTGAAATGTTGCAAAAGTGGGGATTTATCATAAGGTTGTGTTCTCCCATTGCTTCGGAAAAACCTGAAAGAGTCTGGTTGTAGAAGTCGGATACTACCTTTGAAGCAATTATTGCGATATCCGTATGACCGTGACGGATTAAATACGAGGTTGCATCATATGCAGCTTTTTTATAATCGGGATTAATTGATGTGACATTTTCATTACTTGAATGAGAGTCTACAATCAAAAACGGCACTCCGCATGAGTTGGCTTTGTCTATTAAAGCCGGACTTATATCCTGCATAAATATTATGCCGTCAGCATCGCCCGAATAAATCAAATCAGGAAGCTCGCTTTGAGAGAGAATTGGCTTGCTGATTATGACATTATAGTTGCACTTCATACTCCTGTTTATTATTCCACGGGTAATTTCAAAATAGAATAAATCCTCAAACGGAGAGGAAAATGCATTCATCATAAGACATATATTAAAACTTTTGTTTAATACAAGCTTTTTTGAACTTAACGAGGGCTTAAAATCAGTTTCCTTTATAATGTCTTGCACTCTTTTGCGGGTTTCGTTGCTGACACCCGCTTTGTTGTTCAAAACAAAGGATACTGCAGTAACAGATACTCCTGCTTTTTTAGCAATGTCCTTTACGGTCAGTTTCTTCACACAATCACTCCGATAATTCTTATATTATGCTAAAACATTTTAGATAAGGCTATTATATCACTAATAATATAAAATTGCAAGTTTTACAGAAATATAAGGATGAAACATGCTTTTTTCACTGATTATTGTTTATGCAACAACAATAGAATTTTGGGCTGTTTGCATAAATATCACCCTATTTTCTTTGAAAAAGCATGTTTTTGCCGTAAAAAACATGCACCTCCAAGAGTGTCAAACTTTTGGGGTGCATATTAAAAAATACCGGTCGTATATGTCTGCGTAGAACTGTTAATTACAGCTTGCAAACATCTGCATCTGAAATAAGGTGGAAGCCTGCATCTTCAAGTGCTTTTTCTGCAAGAGCGTTGTCGGCAACACGGATAACAACGTATGCGTGCTTTTCTGTTCTTGACATGAATGCGTAAAGGTATTCCATATTGATGCCCGCCCTGTCAAGAATGTCAAGAGCTGTGGAGAGCTTGCCCGGTGCATCGCCGATTTTTACACCGACAACAAGTGTTGACTTAACCAGAAAGCCCTCATCCATAAGTATTTTTTCAGCTTTATCATAGTCTGTTACAATAAGACGCAAAATTCCAAAATCCTGTGTGTCTGCTATGGAAAGAGCACGGATATTGACGTCGTGCTTTGCAAGGGTATCTGTGATTGCCACAAGTGTACCCTGTTTGTTTTCAACAAAAACTGTTAACTGCTTGAGTGACATATCTGTTACCTCCTGTTATATAAGCTTTCTCTTGTCAACAACTCTTACTGCCTTACCTTCGCTTCTTGCAATAGACTTGGGGGGAACAAGGTGAATTGTGGGATTAATGCCGAGCATAGTCTTCATGGCATTTGCAAGGCTCTTTTCAAGAGCAGTAATACCGCCGACGGTGTCTGTGAACTGCTCGGGATTCATTTCAACATTTACGTCAAATGTATCTGTATTGTTCTTTCTGTCAACGATAATCTGATAATTGGGCTGATATCCTTCTTGAAGAAGAACTGTTTCTATCTGGCTGGGGAATACGTTTACGCCACGAATTATCATCATGTCGTCACTTCTGCCCATAGGTTTTGACATCTTGATGTGAGTTCTTCCGCAAGAGCACTTTTTTCGAGTAAGAACACAAATGTCACGTGTTCTGTAACGCAGAAGAGGAAAAGCTTCTTTATCAAGAGCCGTGAATACAAGCTCACCTTTCTCTCCCTCAGGTAAAACCTCGCCTGTGTCCGGATCGATTATTTCAGCAAGGAAGTGATCCTCGTTTATGTGCATACCGGTTTGCTCCTCACATTCAAAGGCTACACCGGGGCCAGATGTTTCGGTAAGACCGTAAATGTCGTAAGCTTTTATACCAAGAGTGTTTTGTATATTCTGACGCATTTCCTCTGTCCATGCCTCAGCACCGAAGATACCTGCCTTGAGAGGAATTTGGTCGGGTGTATAACCCTGCTCCTTCAGCGTTTCACCTACATATGCAGCATATGAGGGAGTGCAGCAAAGAATAGTTGCATTAAGGTCCATCATAAATTGAATTTGTCTTTCGGTGTTTCCGGATGACATAGGAAGTGTAAGACAACCTACTTTCTGGCTTCCGCCGTTAAGACCGAAGCCTCCTGTAAATAAGCCGTAGCCATAAGCCACCTGACAAACATCGTCTTTGCTTCCGCCTGCCGCAACAACGGCTCTTGCACAGCAGTCGTCCCAAAGGTTTATGTCGTTTTGTGTGTAGAACGCAATAACTCTTTTACCGGTTGTACCGCTTGTTGAGTGGATTCTGACACACTCATTAAGGGGCTTGCCCAGAAGTCCATAAGGATAAGCGTCACGAAGGTCGGATTTTTTAAGGAAAGGAAGCTTGTGCAAATCCTCAATGCCGTTTATATCTTCCGGTTTTACTCCCTTCTGATCCATGAGATTGCGATAATACTCTACGTTTTCATAAACGTGCTTTACCTGTTTTACCAATTTTTCCGACTGAAGCTTTTTGATGTCTTCAACGGGCATGGTTTCGATTTCTTTTTGAAAATACTGTTTTTCCATCGATTTTGCCTTCTTTTCTATAGAATCAAATGTCTAAGTGTATTGTACCAAAAGAATAATATCAAGTCAATGGATTTTGAACAAGATTTTATGAATGTTAACTGAATATATCCAAATTTTGCTGAAAAACGGCGGTTATTAAAACAATAGACATAAATTCTGAAAAATAAGATTTGCTTAATGATGTTCTATTAGTGCAATAATTCTGATTGGTATATTATTGACAAAGAAATTACGGCATAGTATACTAAAATAGGTATAATGAATTATTTTTTGCAAATAAGAGTTGGAGGAATATAAATGAAGAAACCACTTTTAAGTGAAATGACTTTGCGTGAAAAAATCGGGCAGACTGTCGTAATGCGTCCAAGTGTTATGGCACAGGTAGAGGATATTGAAGCTTTCTTCAAGGAAAATCCATATGGTGGAATGTGGACATGCGGTCACATTAAGATGGATTTTGTAAATCTTGCAGACGAGATAGTAAATGCCGATGATATTGACTATGATATCGACATTAAAATCAGACTTTTCTCTGAGCAGGTAAGCCGTGTACTCAAGGCACCTTTTATTTCTGCAATGGATGCAGAGCGAGGAGCAGGAAGAATGTTCCCCTATTTTTCCGACACGCCCTCAAATAATGGGATCGCTGCCACACGTGATACTAATGCTCCTTATGAGATAGCTAAATGCATTGCACATGAAATGAAGCTTGCCGGATCACGTTGGAACTGGGGACCAGTTTGCGATAATCCGTCGCCATTGCGTGCGGTTTCTCTTACAAGAAGTTTTTCCTCTGATATTGAGCTTACAAAGAAAATGTTAACAGCTTACATACAGGGTGTGCAGTCTGAAGACGTTGCCGCAACCCTTAAGCATTTTCCGGGTACAGACAAGGATGAATACCGTGACACTCACTTTGCAGACAGTGTCATAACACAAAGCTTAGAGGAGTGGTGGAATCGTCAGGGATGTATTTTCCAGGCAGGTATTGATGCGGGAGTATATGCTATAATGATAGACCACGGCTCTTTCCCTGCAGCAGATGATACAATGAAGGACGGAAGATACGTTCCCGCAACAGTATCAAGAAAGATTGTTACCGAGCTTCTTAAGGAGAAAATGGGCTTTAAGGGCGTCGTTATTACAGATGCTGTTGAAATGCGTGCTTTAACAAGTATGTTTTCAACCAGAGAAGACTTTGTAGCAGCTCTCTACAATGCAGGAAACGACGTAATTCTTGGTCCTACTTATGATGATTATTTTGACATTGTTGAGCGTGCTATCAAACAGGGCAAGATGTCTGAAAGCAGAATTGACGATGCTTGTCAAAGAGTGCTTGATATGAAGGAGAAGCTTAGACTTTTCGAATATGATGCTTATCCTGTTACAGAGGAAGACAGAAAGGCTGCAGTTGAAAATACTACGGCGGTTATCAGCAAGTATGCACCATCAAGTATTACATGGATGTCAAGAAGAAACAATTTTGTTCCTGTGGCAAAAGACAGTATAAAGAAAGCACAGCTTGTTTATATAGGTTACTCACCGGATGTACTCAGAAGCTTAGATGTGGTAAAGGAAGAACTCGAGTCAAGAGGTGTTGAAGTACAGATTTGCGAGGGAATCCAAGGCGAAGCACATATGAAGGAGATTGCAGATAATAACGACCTTATAATGTACTTTGCACATATTGCACCTCACAGTCCTTACGGCGGAGCATCCTTCTTCATGGGAAAAGCAACTCAGTTTCTTCATGTTTTGGAGTATGGAGATGAAAAGAGCGTTTGTGTGTCAACAGGCTCACCTTTTGTGTACTATGATTGGTTTACATGTTCAAAGAACTTTTTAAATGCGTACAGCTATGATGCCCAAACGCTTAAAACAGTTGTCAAGGGCATTTTCGGTGAGGTAGAGTTTACAGGCAAAAGTCCTTATGACCCTAATCCTCTTGCACCAAGACTTTAATATGGTTTAATATTATTCAATATTATATAAAGGCGGAGTATTTCACTTTATCTGGAAACACTCCGCTTTTTCACTTGCAAAATAGTGAACTTTTTACTATTTCAAGGGTTTTAAATTGTTTTGCTCATATTATGGAAAAAACACGTATTCTCCTCAAATTATATTACTTTGACCGTCGACTGTCAAGTATACATTGTATGAACAAAGCTGTAGTTAAAGTTAGTATTCACCAGCAAAAAAATTGGCGTACTGCAAAAACAGAAGCAGTACGCCGGTTTTAATTTGCATCAATATTTTGTTGAAATTCTCATCAATTCTCAATAGTTAAACTTATTTCCCACATAATTATAATCAACACTGAATATCGACCAGAACCTTGACCCGTCATCTTTTTCTTTTAAGCCGATTATTGCTGTGTTGTGCGAATCGCACCTGTAAATGTCATCATCAAGGTGGTACTCAAGCTTAAATAAGTTGTTTTCAAGCGGGATCAAATTTTCAATGTGAGGTCCGTAGAAAATACCGCCTCCCTTGCCCCCTGCAAGTGCAGGGGTGTAATAATAATCGTCATGATAGTACAATAACGTGCCGTCTTCAAATTCAAAGAAGGTTTCATGGTCAACCTTTCCGTTCCATACTCCTTCAACCAGCAAATCTATGTATTCTCCCGAAAACTTGTTGTAGCCGATACACATTTCAAGCCAAGGAGTTCCTGAAGCTTCAAAGTGTTCCCATGCTAAATCTTTGTCTATGTTCCCTTCTTCATCGTAAATTTTTTGAGGAATTTCAGGGAATCTTCCGAGCGGGTCTTTTTTCGGAACTTCATAAAGGCTCCACCGCATATAGCTTAGTTCGGCAGGCTGAAGCGGCTCTGACACAAATGTTATGTCTCTAAAGTAATTCGGATACACATAATCAAGGTGATTGTAGCTAAACAAATAATCGTATATATTATCTTTTGTACAATCATAATCATTGTGAAACATTGAGAGAATGTAATCAAGGTCAGAAGTGATCATTTGCAGGTCACTTATGTCGGGTTGTACTAGTTTATAATCAAGGCTTTCTTGCTGCAAAAGATATTCCATGATTTGTTGTATTTGGGTATCATCATTTTCAACCTCGCCAACTTGTTGCAAATCATCGTGGTTAGCTGTTATATTCTGCTTAACATTCTCTTTTGCCGTACAACCGGAAAAGATGCATAAAACAAAAGTTAACAATATGAATAGTTTTAATTGCATAAAAACCTCCTGAATCAATACATTGTTTTTTAACTCATATAATTTTTCAAATCGAAAAACGTTGTGTTCTTTAATTGTTCCGGTGTAAAAGTTCTTGTTGTAATTTCAGATGTTTTCCCTTTTTCTAACAATGAATTGTAAGAGTGAAAATAAGTGAGTTCGTAATTAGCTGTAATTTACTTGCAACAAATACCAGCTATCACTGAGAGTGTATATTTCGACATTCATTCGTATAGATAAGAATAGGGGCCGTTTTGGTAATACCAATCTGTAACTTCTCCCAATGGTTCTAAAACTACATTCAAAGCGTCATGAACTTCGTCTTCTGTGTCCTGTTTTCCTTTTAATTCTTTAAGAATTTTCTGCTCATATTCCGTAAACTCGTTAAAAGAATCAAGATATACTATACATTTGTATTCATCGCCGACAAGCTCACTAATGCGATAGTTGTTTTCAGGTGACCTTCCGGTGATTTTTGGATCTTCGCCGGTTACTTCTTCAAGAGGTGGGTCTGTTATGAACACTTTGCATAAATTACTTTTTGCATACACTACAGCATAACCATCTGCCGAATAAAAATATAAATCATTACCATCAAATTTATGTTTATATTCACGAGTGAGAATTACCCCAAACGAATCAGGACTTTCTGCAATCAACAACTCGTCAACATCGGCAAAACGCATCATAAAAAACTTTCCGTCACCTACATGCCCGCCGTAATCTCTGCCATAATGATTTCCGTATTTCTCCTCATTTAACGTATATGATTCCTCTTTTGATGAACAGGAAGCCAAAACGAAAATGCATGTTATCAAAAGCACAAAGCATTTTTTCATAATTACCTCCGAATTGTAAAGTAGATATCAACTTTATATGGATTTAGGGCATCAAATTTAGATGTTTTGTTCCTAAGTCATTAGTGGAAGTTTCGTAACAACCTCCGTTGGATGCTCATAAAAGAGTGTTTAATCGTTTGCTGAATTCATAAATCATGGTTGCGTTTCAGCAAGCAAAATACCAGTTTTCATCCAGAGGAATAATCGTATCATTATATTTCCCTAACGTTTCCAAAACAACATCACGTATATTTTCCGGAATATAACACAAAGACACTACACCGCCTTTTATGTCAAAGTCGAAGCAATACTCCATGGTGCCGTCAATGCGTATAGGACCATACTTTTTAAAGAAACTGCAAATTGCTTTGTAATCCTCTCCCTTCAGAAAACCTCTGCGTCTTATTTGATATTTAGGGTTCTTGAGGGCATCTCCAGGGCAAGGCATCAGCGGCTTTGGATTGTCCATATAATCATCAAAAAGTATTCTGTTAATATTTGTCCTTTGCAGAACCTTTACCATTGCATCAAAATCACTTTTGTTTTCCTCAAAAACCTCCAGAATGTGTGAAGCATCGTTATATTCTATATGCTTAAACCCCCACAAATCATATATAAACTCTGCGACTTTAAAAACACAGAATGAAATGACAATTATAACAAACGCTTTGAAGAAACGTGCTATTAATTTACGTGTTTGCTTTGGGATAGTCTTCATAAAACAGTTGGATTCCTTTCTCAATAGTCAAACTTGTTTCCCGTATATTTATAATCAATGATCACCTGAAATTTACTTTTAAAAGGTACCAATTATCGCCGAGTTCATAAACATCAGGATGCATGCCGTCACCTTTGTAATAATAATATTTCGGTGTCTTGCTATTTTGGGAGTAGACATACATATAATTGCTCGCTCCTCCATAAGAAATAAAGAACACAAAGTGAAATAACAATTATCGAAGCAATCTTCATTTTTCAGAAATGTGTTCTTTTTCATTTTTTATACCCCTCAATTTTTCCTGAAATTTGAGCATTAAGCTTGACTACTGTTTTGAATGGTTTGTATTTTCCTTTATATTTCTGACTGTGTTGAAGATTTATTTATCTTGCAATATTCCGAAGCAGATACCAGCCGTCTTTCAGCTTGTATGTGTCATAAATCACTCCGTCGCCTTTGTGATAAAAATATGTTGGCTTTTTGCCGTTACGGGAGTAAACGTACATGTTATGCCCTATACCGCCGTATGAAATGCGTTCTTTTGTAACATATATCAGACTGAATTCAGAAGCCAACTCTGCATTTACAGAATTATACGCATCCCTAACATCATTCGGCAGTCTTAAATCTTCGGTATAGATGATGCCACTTTCACTTTCCGAAAGATAATCATAATTCTCAATAACGTAATTGTTAAGCAAGAAAAAATCATAGGAATTCTTTTCATACTTTTCAGTTTCTTCCTTACGTATAACTTCATGATCATATGCAAAGCGGAGTGAAAACACAACTATTATTGAAAAAACGACAATGAGTGTGCGTAGTATTGTTTTTTTCATTTGGTGCACTCCTTTATTTTTCCCGAAATTTGAGCATTAAGCTTGACTACTGTTTTGAATGGTTTGTTTTTTCCTTTATATTCTCCTCAAATTATATTACTTTGACCGTCGACTGTCAAGTATATTATACCACAAAATCGTCAAAAAGTCAAGAAAAATCGAACATTAGTTCTAAATATTGAAGTGTTTCATCTTGTCAGGAAATTCTCTGATTTTTGATAAGTGACCGCAAAAAACCAACTATGTGAATAAATTTGCTTAAAAATTTGCCGATTCATAATGATTTTATAATTATTTTGCTTTATAATATTATAAATATATTGTAAAAGGGGTAGTCTGTATGGATAATGAGCTTAAAAGTAAGGTGCTTGCATTGGTTGAAGACGATGCAAGACTTACTAAGGAAAAAATCGCTGTTATGCTGGACAAAGAAGTTGGCGAAATCAGAGACGTTATACAAGAGCTTGAAAAAGACGGTGTAATTCTCGGATATAAGGCGATTGTTGACTGGGATAAAACCGACAGAGAATATGTTACAGCACTTATTGAGCTTAAGGTCACACCTCAGCGTGACAGAGGCTTTGAAAAGGTGGCGGAGCGTATTAACAATTACCCTGAGGTAAAGGACATGTACCTTATGTCAGGAGCATATGATTACTGCGTTGTAATAGAGGGAAAGACGATGAAGCAGGTGGCACTGTTTGTAGCAGAAAAGCTTGCTCCTATTGAAAACGTAATAAGCACAAGCACGCATTTTGTACTGAGAAAATACAAGCACAACGGCGTTGTGTTCGGACATGACGATAATACCGTTGCAGACGAAAGAGGTAATATTAGCTGATGATAGATTATTCAAAGATACTTTCCGACAAGGTTGTTAACATGAAGCCGTCGGGAATAAGAAAATTTTTCGATATACTTGATGAAATGCAGGGAGTAATTTCACTGACGGTGGGACAGCCTGATTTTTTGACACCATGGCATGTG
>JAGBCG010000034.1 GCA_017938055.1 Clostridia bacterium | reverse complement strand
TTTAAGGTAGTGGATAAGCTGATTGATTTGATTGATGAATATGATATGACCGAAAAGTCAATGATGAATTCATTCAGTGCAAAAGTTCTGGAATATATCTATAGGAATTACAAAACCAAATTCCCGATTCACGGGCAAGGTATATACAAGTGCAAACGTTCATGCGACTCATCTGAAATTAACGAAACTGAGCTTTTTGACTGGTGTTGTCTCTATCCCAATGAAGTTGGACGCAATCCTATTGAGTTTAAGGAGAATTTTGATTTTTGTATAAAAATCAATGTTATTCCTTGCCTTTGTAGTCCTGATGATATTGAGAATTATAAAATAGCAATTGATTACGGGTGTAAAATGTTTACCTCCAATAACGTTGCTGAGGCAACTCGAATTTTATCTGCACTCAAAGTGAGATAAGTATCTTTTTATGTCCGGTACTTTAACAAGCAGGGAAGATGTATACCACCTTCCAAAATATTTAGGATATCCTAAGACCTTATAATCGGCAAGAGCAAGCCCTTGCCCTACGATAAAAGGATGAACGATTGATTTCGTTCATCCTTTTTAAATACTATCCTTTAGAGTACACCCCATATGACGGGATTTATATTTAGACTTTATATTCAGTTGTTTGTTAATCCAAATTCTTTAAAGAACTCATCAATACTTTCTACCGTTCCACAATGACGGGATTTCTCTGCTGCAAATCCTATTAAGTGGTTCTTCGCAGAAATATCAATATTTGCCGCACAATATCCTGTATAGCTTCCACTGAGATATTCATACAGCTCACGTATTATTCCGTCATCTCCTCCACCGTGTCCCGACACAATACTTTCATCTATAGAGGTTATACCAATTTTATGCACTTCATTATCCTCGAAAGTAAAGACTGTGATTTCTGAATCGGCAGCTCCTGCATACAATTCTCCCTTAGTACCAAAAATTCTTATGTAGCGTCCACCTTGGTTAAAGGCATTCATAGTAAATGAAACTGTTGCTCCGCCCTCAAACTCCATATTAACTACCTGATGATCCACTACATCATTATTTGCATGGTACACACACAAGCCATAGTCTGTTGTTTTCAAAGCCGTCATTACTTCCTCATCCGTAGGAATTGCATCCTTGGCTATATTATGTGCACATGCTCCTCTGAACCAGTCATTTTTCTTATCATCATAATAAAGCTTTTTGCAATTATAAGGACAGCTATCCTCTATTGGACATCCTCCATCAATACATCTTACCGGAGCACCCTCGGGAGCATTTTTTTTGTTGAAATATGAAAGTCCTCCAAAAGACTGTACTTTCTTGCAGGGTTTATCCAAAAGCCACTGAATAATATCAATATCATGACAGCTTTTTGCCAACAGCATAGGTGTGGTTTCTTCTTCGCTGTGCCAGTTACCACGCACATAACTATGGCTCTGGTGTATATTACCTACCGCCTCAACGTGCATTATAGACATTATATCACCAATGGTTCCGTCCATAACAATTTCTTTAACCTTCTTGAAAAACGGAGCATATCTCAAAACATGGCAAACTAACACCTTAACTCCTTTTTTCTCAGCTGCCAAGGCCATATCTACACAATGCTGTGCTGTCTGAGCCGCCGGCTTCTCCAGCAAAATATCATATCCAAGCTCGATTGCCCTCATCGCCGGTTCATAATGCATGTTATCTTGTGTGCATATAAGCACAACGTCCGCCATTTTGGGCTTTGACAACACTTCCTGCCAGGAATCAAAACACATCTCATCAGACAAATTGTGCTTTTTCTTAATATCGTCACGAAGACCTTTGACAGGCTCTGCAACGGCTACAACTTTAAATTTTTCAGGATAATTCAACATAATATTTGCATAACCGGTACCACGGTTTCCTGCCCCGATTAGAACAACAGAGTAAATTTTCATGTTTTTTGCTCCTTATTATTGATTTTTTAGTAATTCTATGATAGCATAAATATATACATTTGTATAGGATAAAACCATCATTTTATAGCACACCATTGATTTTTGGAGGGAAATATGAAAAACAGCTTTCTTGAATTTACTCCTGTAGAATACAGTCCTGCAGCAACTAAAGTGCTTTCTTTTAACATTCCCCCTAACAGCAGCTGCTTTCGTTTACACTGGCATGACCGCATAGAGCTTCTGCGTGTAAAAAAAGGAAAGCTTTATGTGGAAGACGGAAAAAATCTGTCCGTTGTCTCAGAAGGTGAAATGATTATAATTCCACCGAAAACGCTTCACAGAGGATATACTCTTGAAAAAAACGCTGATTACAACGTTTTGATGTTTGACATTCGTTCGTTTTATAACGAAACAGAAATATGCAAGAGTATTTTCCCCGATATTTTTGAGGGCAAAATTGTTTTTAACACTATAGTTTCAAACCCTGAAATTATAGACTGCATAGACTCTATCTGCGGTATTGGCAACAATGGCTCATTAAATACTGTTTACAAAATATATCAACTTGTGAGTCTTTTTTTGGAAAAGGAGCTTTTGGAGTATCAAATTAATCCCGGAAACAAAATTGTTAAAAAAATAATAGACTATCTTGAAAAAAACGCCATGCAGGAAATAACAATTTCAACACTATGCAACCAGTTTGGCTATACTTCAGCACATATATGCAGAATTTTCAGGCAAGCCACCGGACTTCCTCCTATGACATACTTAAAATTTTTCCGGTTAGAGATGGCACACAATAAAATCAAAACTTGTGATGTTAGTATAAGTGATATTGCCGCAATGTGTGGTTTTTCTGATGCAAATTACTTTGCTCGTTGTTTTAAGTCACACTTTGGTGTATCGCCAACTCAGTATAGAAAACTCTATTCAAACAAAACACACGCTGATACATAGACTCAAAACTACTCTTTATTCTCAGATAAATCATCTTCCTTTACTCTTCAACAAACAGTGTCTCAATAAACTACTCTGTGCACATAATGATGTTGCGTTCGTGGTTACACAAAACATAAAAAAGCAAGTCAAAAGACTTGCTTTTTTTATTTTTATTGCATTCACAACATATGCGATGATTTTTTGGACTGCTTGTCGGCATAGAGCATCTCATCAGCATACTTAAATGCTTGGTCAATATTTCCGTCGACGATTGAATATCCCTTTGATAAGCGTATATTATCACTGCTTTCAAGATGTTCTTTTAAAACCAAGAGTCTTTTAATAATTTCATTTTCAGACACATTTTCTGAAATCACAGCAAACTCATCGCCTCCTATACGAAAAACTCTGTATTTGGGTTCTGGAAAAATTTCCAAAAGGATTTTTGCAACCTCCTTTAGAACTCTATCACCAACCAAATGTCCTTCTGTATCATTAAATACTTTAAAATCATCAACATCAAAAAGAATAATTCCGTATAGCTTTTTCGTAATATTCTCCTTCATTTTTATAATCTTATTATTGTAAGCATTCCTGTTATATATTCCTGTCAAATCATCTGTAATCGCAAGCTTATGCCACATTTTTGCTTCATCAACATATTTTAATTTTTTATAGAGTAAATGAATTTTAAATAAAAGGCTAAATGTAATAATGAGAAATAATATTGTTATGATTGTTGTTAATACTAAAAAGGTCATCATATTCTCCTCGTTGCCGCCGTTTGTTTGTGGTGTGCCTATGTAGATATTGTTGTCCTTGAAAACTTCTCATTAATCTTATTTTGATGTTTCATTATGC
>JAGBCG010000033.1 GCA_017938055.1 Clostridia bacterium | reverse complement strand
TCTGTTCTCGGTGATAACTTTAAGTTCGTTAAGGAAGAAATGGAATGCAAAATTCTTTCATATAAGGGTAATGTTTTCGGTGTTGAACCACCTTTCTTTGTAGAGCTTGAAGTTACTGAAACTGATCCCGGCTTTAAGGGCGATACAGCTACAAATGCTACAAAGCCTGCTACACTTGAAACAGGTGCCGAGGTTAAGGTTCCTCTCTTTATTGAACAGGGCGATAAAATTAAGATTGATACAAGAACAGGCGAATATATGGAAAGAGCATAAGCTTTTTCATATAAATAAATCATATTATCTGAAAGGGGGAGCTATTTATGAAGCTTACCGAAAAAATGTCATATTTACAGGGACTTATTGATGGTCTTGATATTGATTCATCAACAAAAGAGGGAAAAGCTCTTTTACAGATGACAGAAGTTATGAACGAAATGGTTATGTACGTTGAGGATTTACAGTCACAGGTGGACGAGCTTACTGAGCTTTGCGATATACTTGACGAAGACCTCGGTTCTGTTGAAGAAGACTTCTATGATTTCGATGACTGTGAATGCGGTGATGATTGTGATTGCGACTGCGATTGCGATTGCTGTGATGATGATGACGATTACGAATTTGATGATGATGAAGAGCTTTATGAAGTAACTTGCCCTACTTGTGGTGATACAATTTTACTTGATGAAAGTATTATTGAGGAAGGTTCTATGAACTGCCCTAACTGTAATGAGCTTCTTGAATTCGATGATGAAAATCTCACTATCGAAGATATTGAAGAAATGACAAGTAATATTGAAGATTAATCTAAAAAGCAGTATCTTTTGATACTGCTTTTTTGTGAATCAGCTCTTGACAAGCAAATGAAAATATAGTATAATTAATTTGATATTTATAAAGGCTGTGATTGGGAGGAGTATGCAATAATCTGATGCATAGAGAACTGTCGGTTGGTGTAAGATGGTGTGAAGATGTTGCAAAAGTAGCCCTTGAGCCTCATGGATGAAATAACAGTAATCTATGACGTAATTCTCACGTTACAGAGAAAGCAGTTACAAAATGACTGCATAGAGTGCAGAGTGTATGCTCTGAATTCAGGTGGTAACACGGACAGAATTTGTTCGCCCTGAACCTTTAAAGGTTCAGGGCTTTTTTATTTCCCCTGAACTGATATACTTAAATTAAGGAGAGATTTTTATGGCAAAGGAACTCGCAAAAGCGTATAGCCCACGAGAATTTGAGGACAGAATTTATAAAGCATGGAACGATAAGGGATGTTTTCGTGCAGAAGTAGATTCTAAAAAAACACCATATACAATAGTAATTCCACCTCCAAACATCACAGGTCAGCTTCATATGGGACATGCTCTTGATGAAACACTTCAGGATATTCTCATCAGATGGAAGAGAATGTCAGGTTATTCAGCATTATGGCTTCCCGGTACAGACCATGCTTCAATCGCTACAGAAGCAAAAATTGTTGAAGCTATGAAAAAAGACGGTGTTACAAAAGAGGACATCGGACGTGATGGCTTTATGGAGCGTGCATGGGCATGGAAAGAACAGTATGGCGGACGTATTGTAGAACAGCTTAAAAAGCTTGGTTCATCATGTGACTGGTCAAGAGAACGCTTCACAATGGATGAGGGATGTAATAAGGCTGTTAAAGAAGTTTTCGTAAAATATTATGAAAAAGGACTTATATACAGAGGCGAAAGAATAATTAACTGGTGTCCTCATTGTCTTACATCAATTTCAGATGCAGAGGTAGAATATGAGGATCAGGCAGGACATTTCTGGCATCTTCGTTATAAAATAAAGGATACCGATAAATATCTTGAGCTTGCTACAACACGTCCTGAAACTCTTCTCGGTGATACAGCTGTTGCTGTAAATCCTAATGACGAGCGTTATAAGGAACTTATCGGTAAGACAGTAATTCTTCCTATTGTTCACAGAGAAATTCCTATCGTAGCTGATGATTATGTAGAAATGGACTTCGGTACAGGTGTAGTAAAAATAACTCCTGCACATGACCCGAACGACTTTGAAGTAGGTCTTAGACATAACCTTGAAATAATTAATGTAATGACAGATGATGCTAAGATTACAGAGGATTATCCAAAGTATGCGGGTATGGATAGATACGAAGCAAGAAAAGCAATAGTAGCTGACCTTGAAGCTGAAGGAGCACTTGTTAAAATTGAGGATTACAGTCATAATGTAGGCACATGCTATCGTTGCGGAACTACTGTTGAGCCTAGAATTTCAAAGCAGTGGTTTGTGAAAATGGCACCTCTTGCTCAGCCTGCTATTGATGCAGTTAAAAATGGAAAAACAAAGTTTGTTCCTGAAAGATTTGATAAAATTTATTTCCATTGGCTTGAAAATATCAAGGACTGGTGTATTTCACGTCAGCTTTGGTGGGGACATAGAATTCCTGCATTCTACTGTGACGACTGCGGCGAAATGGTTGTTACAAAGGAGAATACAGCAGTATGTCCTAAGTGCGGCAAGGAAATGCGTCAGGACCCTGATACGCTTGATACATGGTTCAGTTCAGCACTCTGGCCATTTTCAACACTTGGCTGGCCTGAGAACACAGAAGACCTCAAATACTTCTATCCTACAAATACACTTGTTACAGGATATGATATTATTTTCTTCTGGGTTGTAAGAATGATGTTCAGCGGTCTTGAAAATATGGGAGATGTTCCATTTGATACAGTTCTCATTCACGGTCTTGTTCGTGATTCGCAGGGACGTAAAATGTCCAAATCGCTTGGAAACGGTATTGACCCGCTTGAAGTAATAAATGAGTACGGTGCAGATGCACTCAGATTTATGCTCGCAACAGGTAACTCACCGGGAAATGATATGCGTTACATAGATGAAAAGGTTAAGGCTGCGAGAAACTTTGCAAATAAGCTCTGGAATGCTTCTAGATTTATAATGATGAATCTTTCTGATGATTTTGAATTTAAAGGAATTCCTGAAAATCTTGCATTGGAAGATAAGTGGATACTCAATAAATTCAATAAGCTTGCTAAGGAAGTTAACGAAAATCTTGAAAGCTTTGAGCTTGGTATTGCTTCAACAAAAATTTACGATTTCATCTGGGATATTTATTGTGACTGGTATATTGAGCTTACAAAGCCTCGTATTCAGGCAGGCGGAGAAACAAAGGAAACTGCACAGGCAGTACTTGTATGGGTAATGCAGGGAATGTTAAAGCTTCTCCATCCATTTATGCCGTTTATTACAGAAGAAATATGGCAGGTTCTTACAAATGAATCAGGAATGATTATGCTTGAAAGCTATCCTGTATATGATAATTCAATCAGCTTTGAGGAAGAAGAAAAGGCTTTTGAAAAGATTATAGCTTCAATTAAGGCAGTAAGAAATACACGTACAGAGCTTAATGTTCCGCCATCAGTAAAGGCAAAGCTCTTTATTGAAACAGCAGAC
>JAGBCG010000032.1 GCA_017938055.1 Clostridia bacterium | reverse complement strand
TGAATTTACAATAGATTTGTATATCTTCAGTGTTTCATAACTTCTCTCAGTTTTATGAATAAGGTAGTTTTCGCAAACAAATGCAAGTTCATTTGAATAGGATGTGTCAAGCTTAAAGCTTAGAATTTTTTTCGTTTCACTTTTGCAAATGTAAATCATTGCCCTTACAACATCTTGAGGAAGGGTACAGGAGTAGGGGACACTTCCATACGTTCTGCGTGACTCACTGCAGCACTTTTCACACAGCAATGCACCTTGTTCAAAGCTGAAAATATTGCTTTTAGACAGATATGCTTGATTTGAGCAGCAACCAAATTCAGCAAAATCCGGCATAAAGCCAAGAACACACATAAGCTTGAGCTCGAATGCAGCCTTTATAACCCAAAGAGGTATGTCGGTTTTGTTGGATATGGCATATACAACATTGAGAAACAGTCTGAGAGTCTGTGTTTCATCGTTGTTCTCCATGGTAACATGACCTAAAATTTCAGCAAAATAGCTTACCAGTGAAAATCTCTCAGCATCGCTTCTCATACCAAAGAAAACATCCTTTGACAGAGCAGTTTTGAGAATGCGTCTGTTACCCTTTGTGACAAATTGATATTCGGAATATACAAACAGCTGACATGCGGCGGCGTTCTTGTTCGAAAGATTTCTTACACCTTTTGCCAGAGCACAGACTTTTCCGTGTTCGGCTGTAAGAACTGTTATAATCTTGTCAGCTTCTCCGCTTGGCTTTTCACGAATAACAATTCCTTGTGCTGATAATTCTTCCATCAGTCTTCTTTTTTGAAGCCAAGACGAGCCATATTAAGCTCTGAATCTCTCCAGTTTTCCTTTACTTTAACCCAAAGGTCAAGGAACACCTTTTTGCCTGTAATAGCTTCAATATCCTCTCGTGCAAAGGTAGCCGCCTTTTTAATGGTTTCTCCGTTCTTGCCGATTATAATTTTCTTGTGAGCATCCTTTTCACAGTAAATTTCAGCACGTATTTTTATAAGCTTTTCACCATCTTCGTAGTCCTCAACAGTGACTGCAGTACCATGAGGAATCTCCTCATCCAGAAGTCTTAAAAGCTTTTCTCTTATAATTTCCGAGCTAATAGTTCTAACTGACTGGTCAGTTACCATGTCCTCGGGATAATACCATGGTTCATTTTTCAAATACGGCTTAATTTCGTTTAATACAACGTCAATGTTTTCGTTGTTAAGGGCACTTGTTGGAATAAGTGAAACAAAGTCGTGCATCTGTGCAAACTTTGACATTGTTACAAGCAATTTGTCCTTTTTTGTTATATCCGTCTTATTGAGTACAAGAATTGCGGGAAGCTTTGTTTTCTTGATTCGCTCTACTATTTCCTTGTCCTTGGGATGTATGCTGTCAGAAACCTCAACAACAAAAACTATTACGTCAGCGTCTGGAATAGCACTTTCTGCAGCACTTACCATGTACTCACCGAGCTTGTTCTTGGGATTGTGAAGACCGGGAGTGTCGGCAAAAACATATTGTTCGCATCCGTCAGTATGGATACCGACAATTCTGTTACGTGTAGTTTGTGGTTTTTTTGAAACCGCAGCAACCTTTTCGCCAACTATTGCATTAAGAAGCGTACTCTTACCAACGTTTGGTCGACCAATTAGACTTATAAACACAGTTTTCTGCTCTTTTACAGGAATTTGAGTATAAGAAGTGTTGCAATCACTATTAACAACTCTTTTCAGACCAATACCTGAAAGAATTTCTTCTGCACTTTCTTTCATATATTCCTCATCCTCGTCGCTAACCTCATGGTCAAAGCCAAGCAAATGAAGCACAGAATGAACTGCTAAAAACGAAGCCTCTCTTTCAAGGGAATGTCCGTATTCGTCTGCCTGCTGCACGGCTTTTTCAAGAGATATAACAATATCGCCAAGAGCACATGGCTCGTCCGACTCATCGTCATATTCAATTTCTCCGTTATCAAACAAGGGAAAAGAGAGAACGTCAGTAGGCATGTCCTTTTGTCTGTATTCTTTATTAAGAGCATGAATTTTTTCGTTATCAGTAAAAGTTACTGAAATCTCCACAGGAAAGTCAATCTCCTGATAATCAAGTGCGGCAATTATTGCCTTTTTTACAGTGTTACGTAAAGCGGTGGTAAGCTCTACCTTTACCTGTTCGTTTTTTGTATATATTGTATGCTTCAAATCAGTTTCCTCCGTTGTCATTATCCTGATGCTGCTGTACTAGTGTTTTTTTAATAAAAGCATCCTTTCTGCGTGCATCAAATTTGTCATATGCGTTTATGATTTTTTGAACAAGTGCATGCCTTACTATGTCCTTATCAGAAAGCCTGAAAACGCTGATTCCGTCAATGTTTTCCAATATTGCGGCGGCTTGTTCAAGCCCGCTTTTTACGCCACCGGGCAAATCTATTTGCGTAATGTCACCTGTCACCACAATTTTTGAACCAAAGCCAAGGCGAGTTAAAAACATTTTCATCTGTTCAGGTGTTGTGTTCTGGGCTTCATCAAGAATTATAAAGGAGTCATCCAGAGTTCTTCCTCTCATGTAGGCAAGAGGTGCAATTTCAATAACACCACGCTCAAGATTTTTTGTAAAACCCTCAGCACCCAATAGCTCATGCAAAGAATCATAAAGAGGTCTGAGATATGGGTCAATTTTGCTTTGAAGGTCACCCGGTAAAAAGCCAAGACGTTCTCCTGCTTCTACTGCGGGGCGGGTGAGAATAATTCTGTTGACCTGTTTTAGCCTGAGAGCATTTACTGCCATTGCAACAGCAAGAAAAGTTTTTCCAGTTCCCGCAGGGCCAATTCCTAAGGTGACAGTGTTATTCTTAATAGCTTCAATATAGTTTTTCTGTCCGACAGTTTTGGCTTTAACAGGCTTTCCTCTTGAAGAAATGCAAATGCAGTCATTGTCAAGTACATCAAGCTGCTTTTCTTCACCATCACAAACCATGTCGATTATATATCTCACATTTTGTTCACTGATGGTTTCTCCGTTCTTGCAAAGATATAAAAGCTTCTGAACTACTGTTTCTGCATTTTTCACAGCCGGTGCATCACCCGTTATGACAAGTCCGTTTGATTTTGATGTTATAATCACACCAAATTTTTCCTCAATCATATGTGTGTTTGAGTCAAAGTTTCCAAACAATAACGATTGCTTTTCGGGGGATACGCCCGATAAAATTGTCTGATATGCCATACTTTACCTCACATCATAAATATACACAATAATTATACTACACATTTTTGTTTTTTTCAATACCTATTTGAATATAATATTTCAATGAAAGCGTTTTTAATAAATCACATTTCTCACAAATTTCATATTATGTAAAAGAATATTTTCTCAGGGGGCTGTTTTAATGAATAAATTACCATACAACGCTAAAATTGCCGTAATTGGCGGAGATGCCCGAATGATAAGCTGTGCAAGAAAGCTTTCGGAAAGAGGGTTTGAAACAGCGGTTTTTGGCTTTGATACTTGCAATGAGGACGTTGGCTCATGCACAAAATGCAGTGATATTAATG
>JAGBCG010000031.1 GCA_017938055.1 Clostridia bacterium | reverse complement strand
GGTACCGGTGTCGTGTGTGTGCTTAGGAGAGTAAGTAGTGTCGAAAATAATATTAAAGCCCTCTTTGTCGCCTTTGCTGTTGAACTCGTTTTTTACATCGTCAAAAAATGTCTGAAAGAATGAAGCAGGAACAAAAAACTGCTCATTTTCAAAGCGTGACGAGCCGGACATTAAAGACCATTTGTCAGAGCATAAGACCTTAGGAGTGCCAACTTCAAAAGAAAAAGCGTCTGTGCCGTCAATGGAAAGCGTCAGGATGTTGTTGACATTCCCGTGTAACGTAAAATCTGTGATATCCGAAAGCTTAGTAAGAGAAATGTAATACTCGCCGTTTTCGAAAAAATATGCTGATTTGTCTAAGAATTGCGGTTCTTGACTGCCGATTGTAATTTTAACTGGAAGAGAAGAATCGGAATCCTTTGAGGAAAAGTCAATGAGGATGACGGTAAAAATGACACCAAGACAAATAAGAACTCCAATTACCGAAAATATAATAACGGCTTTTATTTTGTCAAGTAATTGTCTTTTTCGACGTTTTCTGCGAATAAATTCTGTTTTTCTTTTTTGCTCAATGTAAGCTTTTCGACTGTTTTTGTCGTAATCTCGTTTTGAATTTTGATTGTTGTTCATATGTCCATACCTTATTTAAGTATATTTTTATTTCATTATAGCATAACTATAGTAAATAAAAAAGTATATTCTATAAATTTTAGGAGGCAAAATGAAAAATTTTTATCGTAAACATAATAATTGCTCAGAGGATGACCGCCCTATTCCCGAACCTGATGAACAGCTTTTTAATAATCCTGATGAAAATGAAAGACAGAACTTTGAGGGGAAAGTCAGGTTTTTGTCTAAAAGTCAAAAAAACAAAAAAGCTTAAAATAATTAGAAAAAACGAGAATTATAAAGAAAACACTGTAGATTCCTAAAATATCGCCATTAATTTGACTTTTGTTGACTTTGACTTTATTTGACTATTGTTCTATAATACAGATACAAGGTCAGGGAAGGTCAAACTTTCTTAAAAGGAGAATGAAAAATGGGAAATCCAATGAGTGAACAGATTGCAAGAATAATAGAGAAAATGCTGGAGGAAAATGGCGGAGAATTAGAACTGCAGAGAAATAAGCTTGCAGGAACAGTTGGATGCGTGCCAAGCCAGATAAATTACGTAATATCCTCAAGATTCAATACCGATAGAGGATATATAGTAGAAAGCCGCCGTGGAGGCGGAGGATATATAAAAATATCCAAAATCAGCTTTGACGGAAAAACGGCAATACTTATGCATGCATTGAATGCTACAGGAAATGAAATTGACGTACAAAGTGCGAGGGGAATACTTCTGGCATTGTATGATAATGGACTTATGGATGAAAGAGAATTCAAAATAATGCTCGGTGCAGTAAGCGACAGCTCGCTTTCAAAGATAGTATCAAAAAGCGGACGGGATGCAGTTAGAGCTGACATAATGAAAAGCCTTATATTGACATTAAAGTAACAGTGAAAGGAAGATGGATATGCTTTGTCAGGAATGTAAGAAGAATACGGCAACAATACATTATAAATCAAGTATAAACGCAAACGTAACCGAAAAGTATTTGTGTGCGGACTGTGCGGCAAAATCGGGTATAGGAGAAAAAACAAAGCCTTCGGATATGTTTCACACAATAGATGTGGTAGACAGCTTTTTTGATAATTCTGCAGACACATTGCTTGGAGGACTGTTTGGTGAAATGCTTGGAAACAGACATACACAGATTCCTGTAACAGGTGTGTGTAAGGAATGTGGAATGAGATATAATGACTTTTTACAGGGTGGAAAAATCGGCTGTGAAAAGTGCTATGAAACCTTTGATACACTTCTAAAGCCAACTTTAAAAAGAATACATGGTAATACCCGTTATTGTGGAAAGACACCGATAGGCTATGAGAAAAAAGACGGTACACTTGAGAAATTGCAACTTTACGTGAAAAGCTTGCAAAGGCTGTAGAGCAGCAGGAGTACGAAAAAGCTGCAGGATATCGTGATGAAATAAAGGCACTTGAGAATCAGCAGAAATCGGAGGATAAGGGGGAAAAGAGTAATGGCTAAATGGTATGACGATATAAAAAACACGGATGATGTTGTTGTAAGCACAAGAGTAAGACTTGCAAGAAACCTGTCCAATTATGCCTTCCCCAGCCGAATGGATAAGGAAACTTCACAAAAGGCAGCAGAGCTTATAAAGGATGCTATAACCTCAAACTACTGCGAAAAGCTCGGTGTAATAAACGTAAACTCAGGCTGTGATACGGGAAGTCTTGTGGAGGAGCATGTTATAAGCCCTGATTTTTCAACAGAATCACCACTTTTCAGACTTCTTGTGACTGATGAAAAGGGAAATCTTTCGGTGATGATAAACGAAGAAGATCATATACGAATTCAGGCAATATACTCAGGACTTAGACTTGAGCAGGCTTTTGAAAAGGCAAATCAGGCAGACGATGCAATAGCAAAGGGCTGTAAAATAGCCTTTGATGAGGAAAAAGGCTTTCTCACAAGCTGTCCGACAAACTTGGGAACGGGAATGAGAGTGTCGGTAATGCTTCACTTGCCGGCATTAAGTGCATACGGATATATAAAAAATACCGTAGCAATGCTCAATAAAATAGGTCTTACCGTAAGAGGAATTTACGGAGAGGGAAGTGATGCACAGGGAAATTTGTATCAGCTGTCAAATGAGGTAACTCTTGGAATAAGTGAACAGGACACGCTTGAAAAGCTCAAGGGTGCGATAAATTTAGTTGTTGAAAGAGAACGTGAAATGAGAAAAAAGATGCTTGAAGCAGCAAATTCCGAACAGCTTCTTGACACACTCTGGCGTTCATATGGCACATTGAGATACGCACGAAAAATTGATACAGCAGAAAGTGCAAAGCTTATTTCAAATGTAAGACTTGCTTCAAGCTGTGGAATAATTCCGGCATGTAAAGATAAGAATCTCATAAAACTGCTTTTTGAAATTATGCCGTCCCATATAGTCAGCCGCTTTCCTGAGGCGGTTACGGCATCGGTAAGAGATAAATACAGAGCCGACATAATAAGACAGTTTTTGGAATAGAAAAGTGATAAAATAGTATTAAGGATGTGATAAAAATGTCAGGAAGATTTACTGAGAATGCACAGGGTGCACTTAATGCTGCACCTAATCTTGCATCAAAGCTTGGACATAACTATATAGGAAGCGAACATATTTTGCTTGGAATATTGTATAAAGGAAATTCTATAGCTTCAAGGATACTTGAATCAAAGTCAGTTAATTTTAAAAATTTTCAGGATGCGGTAATTAAAGCATCGGGAGTTGGTGACAGTGACTCTGTAACAGAGTTTCAGCTCACACCCAGAACAAAGCATATAATTGAGGTTTCGGGAGAAATTGCTCGTTCACTGGGACAGGCATTTATAGGAACTGAGCATCTGCTTTTAAGTATACTTTCACAAACCGATTCTGTTGCTGTAAAGCTTCTTGAATCTCTGGGTGCTGAACCGTCAAAAATGTATGAGGAAATAACTGAGGGACTTGGTGCAAAACAAGGTGGACATGATGCACAAGGTGCATATAGCTCACACTCGGGCAAAGACGAAAAGCAGGGTGAATCTGTGCTTGAAAAATACGGCAGTGACCTTACTGCAAAGGCAAAAGAGGGAAAGATTGACCCTGTTATAGGCAGAGATGAAGAAATGCAAAGAGTCGTGCAGATTCTTTCAAGACGTACAAAGAATAATCCATGCCTTATAGGTGAGCCGGGTGTTGGTAAAACGGCTGTAGTTGAGGGACTTGCGATAAAAATAGCAAGTGGAAATGTGCCTGAAAGCATAAAGGGTAAAAAGGTAGTAACGCTTGATATTTCGGGGATGCTGGCAGGGGCAAAATACCGTGGCGAATTTGAAGAAAGAATTAAGCAGGTAATGGATACTGTTAAGAAGAATCCTGATACAATACTGTTTATTGATGAAATTCATACAATTATCGGAGCAGGTGCGGCAGGGGGTGCAATAGATGCAGCGAATATCTTAAAGCCTGCACTTTCAAGAGGAGAAATACAGGTAATAGGTGCAACAACACTTGATGAGTACCGTAAATATATCGAAAAGGATGCAGCACTGGAGAGAAGATTCCAGTCGGTAATGGTGGGTGAACCATCAAAAGAGGATGCGATACTCATATTAAAAGGACTGCGTGAAAAGTACGAGGAGCACCATAAAATAACCATCACCGATGAAGCAATAGAAGCTGCTGTAAACCTCAGTGCAAGATATATAAGTGACAGATATCTTCCCGATAAGGCAATAGACCTTGTGGATGAAGCGGCGTCAAAAAAGAGGATATCCGAAATTACACTTCCTGTTGATTTTAATGAGCTTGAAGAAGAAATAAAGAAAATTGCTCAGGAAAAAGAAAAGGCAGTTCAGGAACAGGAGTTTGAAAAAGCTGCGGAACTGAGAAATAAAGAAAAAGAACTTATGCTTCAGCTTGAAGAGAAGAAAAAGAGCTGGACTGAGGGTAAAACAGGGCAGAACAGACCGTCAATCGGTGAAGAAGAAATAGCTGAAATTGTTACAAGCTGGACACATATACCTGTTAAAAAGCTTGAAAGCGAAGAAAGCGAAAGACTGTTAAAGTTAGATGAAATACTTAAAAAGCGTGTCATCGGACAGGATGAAGCAGTCAGCGTTGTATCAAAGGCAATTCGCAGAGGAAGAACGGGACTGAAAGATCCAAAACGTCCTCAAGGCTCATTCATTTTCTGCGGACAGACGGGTGTTGGTAAAACAGAGCTGTCAAAGGCACTTGCACAGGCGATATTTGGTGATGAAAATGCAATAATAAGAATTGATATGTCAGAATATATGGAAAAACATTCTGTATCAAAGCTGATAGGCTCGCCTCCCGGATATGTAGGCTTTGAGGAATCGGGACAGTTAACAGAAAAAATAAGACGTAATCCCTATTCTGTGGTACTTTTTGATGAAATAGAAAAAGCACATCCCGATGTGTTCAATCTGTTGCTTCAGGTGCTTGAGGACGGAATTCTGACAGATTCACACGGCAGAATGGTTGACTTTAAGAATACCTGTATAATCATGACATCAAACCTTGGCTCAGGAAGCCTTGCAGAACCCAAGGCTCTTGGATTTATCAATGATGACAAACAGCAGGCAGAGCAAATAAAAACTGAAAAAGCGGTAATGGAAGCACTGAAAGGTCATTTCAGACCGGAATTTTTGAACAGAGTTGACGAAATAGTGGTATTCAGACGCCTGACGGATGAAAGCATAAAGCAGATTGCACATCTAATGCTGTCACAGATAAATGAGAGAATTAAGAATCTTGGAGTAAATCTCACCTTTAGTGAGGAGGTTGTAGAGCATCTTGCAAAAGCAGGCTTTGACCCTGTTTACGGTGCAAGACCTCTCAGGCGTGCAATGCAAAGACAAATTGAGGACAGCCTTTCCTTAGAACTGCTCGAGGGGAATATTGCAAAGGGTGATAATGTACAGGCGGTGCTTGAGGACGGCAAGGTTTGCTATAAGAAGATTGAAAAGGCACAGGAAAAGGCGGATTAACAGTAATGGGTTGTATCAAAGAACGGTACAACCCATTGAACTTCTATTTGTCATTCTGAGCGGAGTGAAACGGAGCCGAAGAATCTGATACGTTGTGGTTTGCACAAGAGCCGGTCATGTAAAACTTACAAAATATTTTAAATCATGCATTGTAGATCCTTCGACTTGGCTGCGTTACGCTCAGGATGACAAACTGGAGCTTGCAAATAAATTTAAATAGTATAAAAAACCATAAAAGCACGGACGCAAAAATCCGTGCTTTTTTGAATACAACAACATTATATTACTTGTAATATACCATTTAACTTTATTTCTCTTTCAACACTATATTCAGTAATTTCTCAAACGCCCTCACAAACCTCTCATCATCCTCCCGTGTCCTTTTCTTCGGCCCTTTGAGGTGATGCTTTGAGGTTTTTCTTCTTTCCTCAAACGCCATGTGGCGTATTGCGAGAAGTGAATCAATGTTGTCCTTTGTGTAGTATAACCCGTTCTGATTCATACAGTAAGAGCCTTTTGCAAGTGCCATGGATGCAACACCATAGTCCTGCGTTATAACAATGTCGCCCTTTTTGCACCTGTTTACAAGTACAATATCTGCACTGTCACGTCCCTTGTCGCATATTATACACTCGGCATAATCCGATGTGATAACGTGGCTTGTGTCGCAAATGCAAATAACAGGCATATTTCGCTTTTTGGATATTTGAATTGCAAGAGATGTAACAGGACAAGCATCAGCATCAATAATAACAGTCATATATAGCCTCCCGTAAAATAACGGTACTATAATATCATATAAGCAAATAAAAGTCAAATAATTCTTATAACAACTGCTGACATGTCGTCGTTTGTACCTGAAATCTCCTTTGCTCGTGCAATGAGTGAAGAAGCAAGTAATGCCGGCTCGTCCTTTGTGTCAATGCGAATAAGCTCGGAAAGCCACTTTTCATCCTTTTCGTTGCCTGTTACTCCGTCAGATAACATAATTATAATATCACCCTTTTCAAGCGAAAACGAGGTGCTTTCTGCACTGAAAGAGTGAATAATGCCAACAGGTGGGGTTTCGGAACGGATTTTATATAGCTTCATGCCGCGAAGTATAAAGCTTGAAGCGGCACCGGCTTTAATGAAATAAGCACTTGAGTTAAGCTTGTCTATCTCAAGTAAATCTACACTTGAAAAGGTTTCGTCGTTTTTTGACAGTAGAAGATTGTTAAGAAGTTCAAGACAAACATTCTTTTTTGTTCCTGCTTTCAATAGCTTTTCAAGAAACACACAGGTAAGACGGGAGGTTGCTGCAGCGGACTTTCCGCTTCCCATACCGTCTGAAATAATGGAATAGAAATACCCGGCATCGTTGTCAAAAAAAGCGACAGTATCACCATTGACATCTTCGTTTTCCTTGGAAGAGGTGCACTGAGCATATTCGCAACCAATAATTTCACGCCTGGAAAGCTTCATAACCATGTTAGCGTTTTCACAAATGTCAAAGGACGGCTCGGTTAAGGGATAATGACATTGTTTTGAAAGATACATACTCAAATCCTTTGAGGAACAAGGAATTTTGTCGGCACGAATACCATAAACACTTATGTTTTTTGTTCTTGTGCCTGTGCATAAAACATAAGAAAATTCAACACCGATTTTAGTTAAGGCATCGCAAATTAACTTTTCCATTCGTTGATCTGTAGTGTTTTTCGCCCACTCCTCCTTTTCTGTGGTGCGTATTAAGTGACTCATTGAGTTGTAAAGACAGGCAACAGTGCCGGTTCTGTTTGCTTTCATTGTGACAAAACGAAGCTCGGCATAATGACGGTTTATGTAGTCGCAAAGCTCGCTGCTTTTTATACACTTGTGAAGTAACAGACCTGAAAGCTTGTCCTCTGCAAGAACATCAGACCTTAGAATTTCAATTACATTTTCCCGCACCTTGTCAAGACTGCATTCTCTTTTTGCGTAACACATGTTGTTCATTGAGCACCTTGAACAAATCTCATTAAAGGCATTGTCAAAAATATCTGCTGTTTCTGCATGTGACGGACTTTTTAAGTGCTCGGCAAATTTGTACAGAATACTTGATAACCCTGATAAAGAGTCACATACAGCACCAAAGGAAGTGTTGTTGGATTGAGATGGAACGTGTTTTGAGGGTACTTGCTGCTTTGCGACAACGGGAGAAAATATTTTTGGAGTATTTGTGCCTATTACCATGAAAATAAGACTTGAAGTAAAGATAAAAGGGAAAAAATCAGACAGACATGAAAAACCAAATAGATAGAGTGCACAGAATAGACCTGATGCAACAAAAGAAATACTGCTTATAATAAAGGACTTAGTAAACAGATACCCGCTTATAAGTCCCGCTGTTCCCAAAGGAGCACAGTATAAGGGATTAGTGCATAGAAATCCAAAAATAAAGCCTGCAACACAGCCGTAGACAGGCCCTTTGATTTTACTGAAAAACAGCACAAGAATTGCAGCATAAATAAGAGAAAAATCAATGTCATAAAAATTTATAAGCCTGAAAGCCGGAATTGTACAGGCAAAAATTGCATATAGTGACATGTTGTAAAGACTGCCGGATATAGATTTGTCGTAACCGGAATAAAAAGCATGGAAAAAGTAAACAGAGCAAAAGCCTATAACGCAGTTGAAAATAATTAAAAAAATCTGAGTAGGGGCAAGACTTGTGCCAAAAAGTGAGGATAGTGCAATAAATAGAGAAAATGCACCGCTGCAAAGCATGCGGAATTTAAGCTTTTCATTGAATTTGCCATTTGTGAAGGTTTTACGCAGAAGAAATATTAAAAGATAAACAGTAAGTCTTATAGGAGCAGCATTGCCTGTAAAAGCACCCGAAAGCATAGTTCCCATAAAAGTGAAAATATAAAAATTTTGACTTGTGAAAGAAAAAAGAGTGCTTATTCCAAAGGGAAATCCTGTTTCTGCAGATCCTGAAAGACCAAGAGCAAATGAAATACATAAGTGAAATAAAGCATTTTTTATGTAATCGGCTTTGACTTTTAAATTCTTTTTCATGCCGCTGTCATATGGTACAAGACAGTCGGTTATTACGTTAGCAAAACTTGAGAGGTGATTTTTAACATTCTTTTTTAAACGCTCAAAATAATAATCAACAGTTTTCATGGATAGGTGCCTTTTTTTGCTGATTCTTCTGTTTTTTGTATCCATTTTTTTCGTCCTTTCACACCATAATTACTGATAATATGGTAGCAGATGAACGGTAAAATATTTGTCGAAGCGTAAAACTCAAAACAAGAATTTTTAATAAATGTTATAGAAAAGCACGATGTTCACAAAATGTTTTCAATTAATTTGAAATAATTGTTGCAAATGAAAATCATTTGTGTTATAATAGCACAGTACGAAAAATGTTTTGTTGGTAAGGAGTGAAAATAATGAAGCAGGGAATCCATCCTGAATACGTAGAAGCAACAGTTAAGTGTGCTTGCGGCGAAACCTTTACAACTCGTTCAACTAAGTCCGAGCTTCGTGTTGACATCTGCTCAAAGTGTCATCCTTTCTTTACAGGTAAGCAGAAGTTTGTTGATGCAGGCGGACGTGTTGATAAGTTCAAGAAGAAGTTCAATCTCGACTAATTGACTTATTGAGCAAATAATTAAAGACGGTTTTTGCCGTCTTTTTTGCTTGTTTGTGAAAAAATATGAAAAACCTTTTTCGACAAAAAATTCAAATTAACTGTGGTACAATACAAAAAAACTAAAGAAAAGCGGTGAAAGCATGTTGTACGACATTGACAGAACATTGGAAAAGATAAAAAAAGACAGAGAAAGTAAGGAATTTTGCGATCTGGTATATGATGTAGAGAGCTATGTGATTGACCTTATGTATGCCGGTGATGAAAGAATCAGGGACATAAATCCCGAAAAGCAGGAGAAAAAGGGAAGAGCAAGAGTTTGTGAATACATAATAAATGAAAAGGAATATACACAGGTAATAGCGGTACTGACGCCGG
>JAGBCG010000030.1 GCA_017938055.1 Clostridia bacterium | reverse complement strand
GTCAAACGCCGATATAACGGTAATTGCACAGGCTCCAAAGATAAGACCTTATATTGAAGAAATGACAAAAAAGCTCTGCCAAACTCTTGCTTGTGATGATGATTGCATTAACATAAAGGCGACCACCGAAGAAAAGCTTGGCTTTACAGGTCGTAAAGAGGGCATCAGCACACATGCAGTTGTGCTTCTTGAAAAAAGGTGAAATAAGTGAAAACAACGAAGAAAAAGCGTCATATTGTAAAGACGCTTAAAGAAGAAATAAAGAAGAAAAAACTAACCTTTGCCGTGTATGTGATTTTAAGACTTATAGTAATTGCGGCAATAATGTTGTCAATGCTGAGAGGCAGATACGAAAACGTATTTGTGTGTGTGTTTGCACTGGTTTTGTTTTTAGTACCTGCATTTTTTAAAAAAAATCTTGGAATAGAGCTGCCAAGTGCACTTGAAGTAATAATAATGCTGTTTATTTTTTGTGCAATAATACTTGGTGAAATAGGCTGCTACTATGTAAAAGTGCCAATGTGGGATACCATGCTTCATACGTTAAACGGATTTTTGTGTGCGGCAATAGGCTTTTCGCTTGTGGATATTCTCAACAGAAATAATAGATTCAAGTTTAATCTTTCACCGCTTTATCTGTCAATAGTATCATTTTGTTTTTCAATGACAATAGGTGTGTTGTGGGAAATGTTTGAGTTTGGTGCGGACATTTTTCTGTCAACGGATATGCAAAAGGACTTTGTAATAAATAAGATTTCCTCAGTAACTCTCGATGCAACACTGTCAAATACACCTGTAATTATAGATAAAATTGAGAAGGTTTCGGTAAATGGAGTAGAGCTTGGACTTGGAGGATACCTTGATATAGGACTTATCGACACTATGAAAGACATGATTGTAAATTTTCTTGGTGCGGTTGTGTTCAGTGTGATAGGATATTTTTATGTTAAAAGCAGAGGAAAAAGTGGTTTTGCGAAAAATTTTATACCCGTTGTTGAAAATGTAAACGAAAAGCATAATGATAAATAGAGAAAACATTAAAAACGGAGATAGTGTATGGGAATATTTAGTAAGTTTTTCAAAGGCAAAAAAATAATTGAAGCCACAGTTGAAAAAGCACTTGAAGAAAACGAAACAAAGAATTTACCTGAAATGCAGGATAAAGCACTGGCTGATGAAATTGACCGGGCTGAACAAAAGGCTGCAGAGAGCATACGTGTCATAGCAAAGCAGTATTTGCCGGCAGATGTGTCAAGTGATTACTGTCAGCTTGAAATGGTAAAAACACTTATAAATAATATTAGAGTTCCCGAAAGCTTGTATTCAGAGACCGAAAAGCTTCTTCAAAAGGTAAAAACAGGAGAAATAACCTTTATTCAGTGCTCGGGTGCTGTTGCAAACAGAATAAATAATTGGATGAATGATGAAAACTGTGCAAATCTTTCACAGTCACTGCAGGATAATAACAATGACGCACTTTTGAAAACGTGGGTTTCTATTGACTACTATATATCAACTCTTAAGCGTGATTTTTCCAAAAATCTTCGAAAAATTCGTAACGAACTGACAGAAAAAATAGTATTACTTGGTTTGGACAAGGCTGATAATCAAGAGCTTTCAGATATTATAACGCTTGAAAAAGAATTAAATGAAACGGCAAAGGATAAAGAAAAAGTCAAAACGGCTGAATTTGCAGCTAAAAGAAAAG
>JAGBCG010000029.1 GCA_017938055.1 Clostridia bacterium | reverse complement strand
GAGAAAACTGGAAATTTCCAACCTCATTTTCTTTATCGCTACTATCATATAGTGCTATTGAAACACCTTCAGGAGTATTTAGCTTAGTAAAAAAAGTGTCTTTTTCAAAGACTTTTGCAAAGGAATTTGCCACTTTTTCTGCGTAATGCTCATTATTACCCGCTGTGAACACATATATGTCTTGCTCTGGTAAACTCTTTTGAATTACATCACCGTCTATCTCAATTCCCCTCGAGGACAAATTTTCAACAGTTTGTTCAACAAAGCCATCATCCAGCACGCTATTACGCCTGTCTTCTCCGTAATACAACAAAAAGAATACTGCTGTGAGAACTGCAAATATGAGTATGAGAAACCTTACTATTCTTCCATTTTCCATATCTACTCCTCCTGTGACAGTCTTGCCCAGCTGACAAAGTATTTTCCCTGCATTTCTTCTCTTTCAAGCAGCGGATAATACAGCAATTCTGTGCCATGTGTTTGTTGCGACTCGTCAAAAAGCTCATTGACATAGCTTTGATTCAGGCACACCGAGTATTCATCAAGCATTGTACATTTATATAAATACAGTCTTGCAGAAACAAGGTAATTTCCCTTAATTTCAAACGCAGCATCATAGTCATAGCTACTGACTGAAACACCATTTATAAAGCTTTTTAAGTATATTTTAAGTTTATCCTCTTTCTCTTCATAGTCAATTCCTACCACGCAGTATCTATGGTCAGACTTATCAAAGTTAAGAAGATTTACAAGATTTTTTATTGCAAATATTTTATCGGTGAAAGAATATTCACCCGTTACTCCCACTGAATAATCAAGATAGTTTTCGAGCGAAACTCCGGATGAATTTGCTTTATACTCCACATAGCCCTCATCATTTACAAAAAGTTCATTCTCGTCATCTACATAAATCATTTCCGAGTCATTTTTTGAGGAATAGCTCTTTACAAAATTTGAATTTACAGAAAATATATCAAACAAATCCTGTATCCAGAATGCACTTTCATCTTTTCCAAACTTTTCACTGATTGTTTTTATTTGATATTTATTTGTAATGAATGAAGATACAAACACGGGATGTATACCCTCTTGATCGTCAAATGTAAAATAAGAATATCCGTCACTTATATCATATTCCTGTGTTGAAATTTTGCCAAAAAGAATATTTTCTTCAGGTATAAGCTTATTTGCGTTACCGTCTTTAGACAAAGCTACTGCATAAATACGCCCGTTTTCATCTTCAAGTATAAAAACACTTTGTACGTCAAAATACATAGATTTTTGGCTTATTTCATAATCAGACGAAAGGCAGGGCAAAAAAATACCTGCAGGTATATCATCATAGTATGAAACAAATATATATTTTTCTTTTTCACAAAGCTGCTTTATAAATTGCTTCTTTTTATTTTCATCATCAAAATCAATTTTCTCACTTGTTCCGGAAAACAAAGAATAAAGCATAGGTGTAACAATGTTTTTCAAAGAAGCCCGTGCCTCTTTATCAAAGGTTGCACATATTGCCGTATCTCCATCCTTGAAGCCTATGAACAGCGGCTCAATCATGTTGTCTATATACACCTTATTCTCTGCCGCACCTGTTTTGAGAAGTATCTGTTTCTGATACTCAGGTATTGGAGGCAATGACGATGTTTTGCCGTTGATTTTTATGTCAATATACTTTCCGCATGCATAAAGCATGAAAAAAAACAAAACCACAGCTATAGCGATTTCTACTCTTGACACGAAAATTTTGAGTTTTTGGGACAATTTCATGTCATTTCCTCCTTTTCTTAAAATAAGCGGTGTCTTAAAGTTATTTAAGCCTAAGGCACCGCTTGAAAATCAAATATTCTTGAGAATTTGTGCTATCCTTGCACCATGCTCCATTCCCTCATCGTAAACAAAGTTAAGCTCCGGTGTATTTCTCAAATCAAGTCTTGACGACAATTCATGTCTTATAAAGCCCAGTGCGGATTTGAGTCCTTTTTTTACCTCAGAAGCATCTCCATTCATTACGCTGTAATGAATTTTGCAATACTTCAGGTCCGCAGTCGTTTCAGTTCTTGTTATACTTACAAGACACCCTGAAACTCTTGGGTCTTTAACCTCCTTGATTATATACATAAGCTCTCTTGCTATTTCTTCATTCACTCTGTCGGAATGATGCAGTACTTTTTTCTTTAAAGGCATATTAAACCTCCGTTTATTAACCTCTCTTTACTTCTTCCATGACAAAGGCTTCGAGAATATCGTTTTCCTTAATGTCATTAAAGCGTTCAAGACCAATACCACATTCATATCCTGTTGCAACTTCCTTGACGTCGTCCTTGAATCTTCTGAGTGACGCAATTTTATCTTCAAAAATAACAACTCCATCACGTACAACTCTTATCTGACATGCCCTTGTTATCTTACCATCCTGAATATATGAGCCTGCAATAAAGCCGATACCGGGAACCTTGATGGTCTGACGTACCTGTGCTCTACCCATAACAACTTCCTTATATTCGGGAGCAAGCATACCGTTAATAGCCGCCGTAATTTCTTCGATACATTCGTAAATAACTCTATAGGTTCTTATATCTACTTCCTGATCCTCTGCCGAATCAACAGCCGCCTTATCCGGTCTTACATTAAAGCCTACTACGATTGCATTTGATGCAGACGCAAGCATTACGTCGTTTTCTGTAATACCGCCGACAGCCGAGTGGATAACCTTAACCTTGACTTCTTCATTGGAAAGCTTTTCAAGGCTTGACTTAACCGCCTCTGCTGAGCCTTGTACGTCTGCCTTAACAATAATTGCAAGCTCTTTTGTACCCTCAGCAAGCTTGTCAAAGAGTGTATCAAGTGATACCTTTGCATTTGCCTTGAAGATTTCCTCTTTAGCCTTTGTCTTTCTTTCTTCTACAAGGGCTTTTGCCATTCTTTCATCAGCTACTACTCTGAATTCATCTCCGCCCTCGGGAGCTTCTGAAAGACCTGTAATTTCAACAGGAACAGATGGTCCTGCTTCCTTTACTGTCATACCCTTGTAGTCTGTCATTGCTCTTACATGACCGATTGCCGTTCCTGCAATAACAACATCTCCACGCTTGAGCGTACCGTGCTGTACAAGCACTGTTGCCACAGGTCCTCTTCCCTTATCCAGCTTTGCTTCAATGACAATACCCTTAGCATCGCACTTTGGATTTGCCTTAAGCTCCTTCATGTCTGCAACAAGCAGTACCATTTCAAGAAGGTCATCTATACCCTTATGCTGAAGTGCGGATACGGGAACACAGATTGTATCTCCGCCCCACTCTTCGGGAATAAGCTCATAGTTTGCAAGATTCTGCTTTACAGCATCAACATTTGCTGACGGCTTATCTATCTTATTGATAGCTACGATTATTGAAACACCTGCTGCCTTTGCGTGATTGATTGCCTCTATAGTCTGTGGCATGATACCATCATCCGCCGCAACAACAAGGATTGCAATATCCGTTGCCTGAGCACCACGGGCACGCATTGCTGTAAACGCTTCATGACCTGGTGTATCAAGGAATGTGATATCTCTGTCGTTTATTTTTACTCTGTAAGCACCGATATGCTGGGTAATACCACCCGCTTCTCCTGCTGTTACATTTGCATTTCTGATAGCATCAAGAAGTGATGTCTTTCCATGGTCAACGTGACCCATTACGCATACAACAGGACTTCTTGGAACAAGATCTTCTTCATTTTCAGCTTGTTCTTGTTCTGTACCGAAAAGCTTCTCCTCTATTGAAAGAACAACCTCTTTTTCAGCAACTATACCCATTTCATCAGCAAGCAGATATGCTGTGTCAAAGTCCACTATCTTATTTGCTCCCACAGCATCCATACTCAGACCCATTCCAATAAGCTTTTTGATAACTTCACCTGTTGTAATCTTAAGCTTTGCCGCAAGGTCACTTATCATGATGTCTTCAGGAATTGTGATAGGACCTGTAAATTTAACCACAGGCTGTGCAGGTGCTGTCTGCTGACCTTTTTTACCCTTTTTATTCTTGCCGCCGAAGTTATTGGCAGGCATAAAGTC
>JAGBCG010000028.1 GCA_017938055.1 Clostridia bacterium | reverse complement strand
GTGGACACATTGTTCTTTCGGCTCTTACGGCAGAAGCAATACAGGGAAGAATCAACGGCGGGGCAGCAGGTGCCGGGGAGGAAAAGGATGAGTGATTTGAAAAAACGTGGACGTCTGGTGGTAGTATCAGGCCCGTCTGGAGTGGGAAAGGGAACAGTTCTTAAGTATGTTCTTGAAAATGAGGATTTTGTCTATTCCGTTTCAGCGACCACAAGGGAAAAAAGAAAAGGTGAAGAAAACGCAGTTGACTATTTCTTCATGAGTAAAGAAGATTTTTCGGGAATGATAGAGCGTGATGAGTTTATAGAATATGCCTGTTATAATGGAAATTTCTACGGAACGCCAAAATTCTTTGTAGAGGACATGCTTTCACAGGGAAAGAATGTCATTCTTGAAATAGAAGTAAAGGGAGCAGTTCAAATAAAAAGCCTTGTGCCGGGAGCTGTGTTTGTGTTTATAGCACCGCAAAGCAAGTCTGGCCTTGCAGAAAGACTCAGAGCAAGAGGAACTGAGGAAGAGTCGGTTGTGGCAAACCGTCTTGCTATTGCTGAAAATGAAATACGCTCATGCCTTATGTATGACTACATTGTGGTGAACAGGGATGGAATGGCACAGGAGTGTGCAAAGGATATTATAGCGGCAGTAAAGGCACACAATTTAAAACCCGAAAATGTATATTCTGATATTTGCGAGTTTTTTAATTAGGAAATAGAAACAAAACATAACTGAGCAAAATTTTAAGGAGAAATCAAAATGGTAAAACCTTCAATCGCAGAACTTTCAAAAGAAAATATGTATAACAGATATACCCTTGTTATGATGGCAGCAAAGGGTGCAAAGTATGTTGTTGACAGAGAAAACTTTGCAAAAGAACATCCGGCTCTTGCAGAGGCTGGCTGCAATAACAACGAAATTGAAATAGATTTCAACAATAAACCCGTAAAAAATGCAATTAAGCTTTTTCATGAGGGAAAAATAAAAATAAAGCTTTCTGACGAAGCAAAAATAGCAATGGAAGAGCATGATAAGACTACTCTTTCAGACGAAGTTGTCGGCTGATAAAAAAGGTTAGAAATTCGGAGGTAGTGACTTGCTTTACGCCCGTGTTCATATACTTAATGCACCTTATCACATAGATAAGCCTTATACCTACAGTCTTCCTGCACAGCTTGAAAATAAAGTTAGTGTAGGAAGTGTTGTGGTTGTGCCCTTTGGAGGTGCAAACAAGCAAAGATGCGGTGTTGTAACAGAACTTACCAATAACACGGACTACAGCGTAACAAAGCCTGTTTTGGGTGTTCCCGGAAAATACATGCACGTTGGCAGTGAAATGCTTGAAATGTGCAAGTTTATGAAAGAGCACCTGTTTTGCTCGCTTGGTGATGCGGCAAGCTGTGCTTTGCCGTCCGGACTTGGCGTAAAGAGTGTCAGATACTATAAAAGAATAACGCACTCTTTGCCTGAGGGACATGGACTTAATAATTCGTCGCTGACGGTTCTTGCCGCACTTAAAGAGGATGAGTATATCAGTGAAACGGATTTGATGAAAAATTACGGAAAAGGTGTTCGGGCATGTATACGTGCACTCGAAAAGCTGGATTTGTGCGTGTCTGAAGAACGCTTTGAATGTAAAATAAACGAAAAGAACGAAAAGTATGCTGTTTTGTCAGACAGTGAAGAGGTTGTGGCCTCGCTTTCAAAAGCAGAAATTAAACTGACAGCAAAACAGCAAGCAGTGTTTGAAGCATTGCTTCACTATGAGTCACCCTGTCCCGTAACCGAGTTGTGTGAAATTTCGGGTGCGGGTGTTTCTGTTGTAAGCGAGCTTGTAAAAAAAGGTGTAATTAACCTTGTTAGCATGTGGGAGGACAGAAACAAGCTGCTTTTAAAGGACTATTCTGGTAAAGGATATGACGGCGAATTTGAATTGTCACAAAGACAAAATGAGGCTCTTGAAACGCTGACCGGACTTTATAATTCTGAGAAAGCAGCAGCGGCACTTTTGCATGGAGTGACAGGCTCAGGAAAGACAAATGTAATAATCAAGCTTATCCAAAGAGTGCTGAATGACGGTAAAACTGTCATTGTACTTGTTCCGGAAATTGCACTTACTGGACAGACTGTGGGACGTTTTTCGGCGGTTTTCGGCGAAAAAATAGCCCTAATTCATTCGGGACTTTCAGCAGGGGAACGAATGGATGCACATAAGGCAATAATTGAAGAGAGGGCGAAAATTGTAATAGGCACAAGGTCTGCAATTTTTGCACCGCTAAAAAATCTTGGTCTGGTAGTTGTTGACGAAGAACAGGAAAGCTCTTTTAAGTCTGATAAATCACCCAAATATCATGCAAGAGATATTGCAAGATTCAGATGTGCATACAATAATGCACTTTTACTGCTTGCTTCGGCAACACCCAGTATAGATAGCTATTATAAGGCTGTTACGGGAAAGTATACTCTTGTAAGCCTTACGGAAAGATTCTCAGGAGCATCGCTTCCAGAAGTTTTGTTTCACGATATGAGAAATGAGCCGTATTTTGAGCTTGAGTCAGAGGATGAAACTGATAAAACAGCGGGAGGAATTCCTACAACTATTGGCTCAACACTTGAAGCAGAGCTTGCAGATAATCTTGTAAAGGGCGAGCAGTCGATACTGTTTATCAACCGCAGAGGCTATAGAAGCTTTGCACAGTGTCATTCCTGCGGACATACCTTTCAGTGTCCTAACTGCTCGGTAACTCTTACTCATCATAGAAATAAAATATATGGCAAGGATACCATGACATGCCATTATTGCGGATATTCCATGCCGATTCCCGAGGAGTGTCCTGTATGTAAAAAGAACGAAAGCATAGTTTATATGGGAGCAGGAACACAGCTTCTTGAAAGTCAGCTTACAAAAATGTTTCCCAATATAAGAGTGCTTAGAATGGATGCTGATACAACAAGCGGAAAGTTTTCACACGAAGAAATACTGGAAAAATTCCGTAATGGCGAAGCGGACGTGCTTGTTGGAACACAGATGGTGGCAAAGGGACATGATTTTCCGAATGTTTCTCTTGTGGGAGTAATCAATGCAGATATTTCCCTTTACATGAATGATTTTCGTGCCAATGAAAAGACATTTTCTCTTTTGACGCAGGTGTTAGGAAGAAGCGGCAGAGGTGAGAAAAGGGGAAGAGCAGTAATACAGACATATTCTCCTGATAATGATGTACTTATGTTGTCCTCTAAACAGGATTATAAGGAATTTTATGAAAGAGAAATACAGTTCAGACGTGCATCCGTCTTCCCGCCATTTTGTGACATTATTACGGTGACGTTTTCGGGCGAAGTCGAACGTGATGTGCAAAATGCCGTAAAGGAATTTGGAAAAGGGCTTGATGAGGCGGCAAAAACAAGATACAGCGATGTAAAATTTATATTGTATGGTCCGTTCCGGAACGAGATTTATAAAATCTCGGGACGCTACAGAATGAGATTTATTATAAAGTGTAAAAACAATCCGGCATTGCGAAAAATGCTGTCGGAGTTGTTGATTCAATATATGTCGGGAATTAAAAACGTAAGCATTTCGGCAGACGTAAATCCCGTAAATCTGTAATTTGAGAGGTAATATCAATGGCAATATTGAATATAATGACTGAGGGCGATGAAGTTCTCAGAAAAAAAAGTAAAGAGGTTACTGAAATAACACCCAAAATTCTCACCCTTCTTGACGACATGAAGGATACTCTCATAAAAGCTCAGGGAGTTGGCCTTGCGGCTCCTCAGGTGGGTATTTTACGCAGAATATTTATTATAGACGAGGGTATAGAGGAAGATGTTACAAGAATCATAGAATTTATAAACCCGAAGATTATAAAAACAGAGGGTCAGCAGGACGGAGTTGAGGGATGTCTTTCGGTGCCTGGCAAAAAGGGCGACGTGTTAAGACCAATGACTGTAACGATTGAAGCAATAAACAGAAAAGGTGAAAAATTCACCTATACCGGAACAGAGCTTATCGGCAGATGCCTTAGCCATGAATATGACCACCTTGACGGAATACTTTATATTGATAAAGCAAGCATAGTGCTTGATGATGACGAGGACTAAGGAATGTTGAAAATATTGTTTATGGGAACACCGGATTTTGCAACGGCATGTCTTAAAAAGCTTGTGGAGGACGGTCAGAATGTGTGCGGTGTGTTTACAAAGCCCGACAAGCAAAGTGGCAGAGGCATGAAGGTATCTGTCAGTGATGTGAAAAAATATGCACTGGAAAAAGGTCTTGATATTTTCCAGCCCGAAACCTTAAAGGACGGAGCAATACTTGATATACTTGAACAAAAGAAACCCGATATAATAGTTGTTGTGGCATACGGAAAAATTCTTCCCCGCTATGTTCTTGACTTTCCAAAATACGGCTGTATAAATGTTCACGGCTCACTTTTGCCGGAATACCGTGGAGCTTCACCCATACAGAGAGCAGTTATGGACGGCAAGAAAGTGACGGGTGTTACCACAATGTATCTTGCAGATGGTGTTGATACGGGTGATATGCTTCTTAAAGCAGAGTATGAAATTGGCGAAAACGATAATACTGGTAAGGTTTTTGATGACCTTGCACAGCTTGGTGCCGAGCTTTTGTTAAAAACTCTTGAGGGAATCGAAAAGGGTAATATAACGCCGGTTAAGCAAGATGATGCATTGGCAACACATGCGGAAAAAATTACAAACGAAGAATGTGCCGTTAGCTTTGATTATGATGCATCAATGGTGCATAATAAGATAAGGGGACTTTATCCGTTTCCTGGAGCTTTCTGCTATGTAGCAGGCAAAATTTTAAAGCTTTGTGAGAGCAGAAGGCTTGATAAAGAGTTTGAAGGCAGAATTGGTGAGGTTGTAGAAACCTCAAAGGAAGGCGTAACCGTAAAATGTAAAAGCGGAAGTGTGCTTCTTAAAAGATTAAAGCCTGAGGGAAAAGGCGAAATGAACGCCTTTGATCTTGTAAACGGAAGAAAAATATCGTTAGGAGATGTGCTTTCTCCTACGCTATAAAGCTTTTTTAAAGGAGAATGATAATGTATTTTGGATATTACTATATGACGCAGACTGAAATGATGGTCTATTTGTTTGTGCTTTTGCCTTCAATTATACTGTCAGTATGGGCATCTGCCAACGTAAATTCCACTTATAAAAAGTATTCAAAAGTAAGGAGCATGTCTGGACTTACGGCAAATGATGCAGTAAGAAGAATACTTGATTCAAATGGTTTGAAAAATGTACGAATAGAACACGTTTCGGGAAATCTTACAGACCACTATGACCCCAAAGCAAATGTTATAAGACTGTCTGATGCTACAGACGGCTCCAATTCTGCAGCGGCAATAGGCGTTGCGGCACATGAAGCGGGACATGCAGTACAGCATGCTGTGGGATATACACCAATAAAAATCAGAATGGCACTTGTGCCTGTTTGTAATATAGGTTCAAATCTGGCTATACCACTTATTTTAATGAGCTTTCTTTTTGGTATACCTTCACTTGCATATGTAGGAATTATTGCGTTTGCGACAGCAACATTGTTTCAGCTTGTTACACTGCCTGTAGAATTTGACGCAAGCAGACGGGCAATAGCAATACTTGAAAACGGATATATGTCAGGGGATGATTTAAGGGCATCAAAGAAAGTTTTGCGTGCTGCGGCACTGACATATGTTGCTTCTCTTGCGGTATCCCTTGCAAACCTGTTAAGACTTGTTGTAATGGTATCGGGAAGAAGACGTGACTAAAAGGAGAACAAAGAAATGACACCCAGAAAGGCGGCGGTGCTGTCATTGAATTCCTGCGTTAAAAACGGGAAATTTGTCAATCTTGAACTTGATGCTGCAATTAAAAAATATGGCTTCGAGGATAAGGATAAATCGTTTTTCACAAGACTTCTTTACGGTACCGTTGAAAGAAAAATTACACTGGATTATATTATTAAAAAATTGTCCAGTGTCGAGATGGAAAAAATTGAAAAAATGGTTCTTTGTATTCTGGAAACCGGACTTTATCAGGTGTTTTATATGGATAAGGTGCCTGATTCTGCGGCATGCAATGAAGCAACCGAGCTTGTCAAGGTTACATGTCCTAAGGCATATGCAGGATATGTAAATGGGGTTATGCGAAGTGCAGTTCGGAAAAAAGAACAGCTTTTGAGCGAAATAAACAGTTTAAAGGGTGCAGAGGGTCTTAGCATTAAATACAGCGTTCCCAAATGGCTGTGTGAAATGTGGGAAAAGGATTATGGCTGCAGCGAAAAAATTGTAAAGGCACTTTGTAAGGTAAGACCCGGTGTTGCCCTGAGAGTGAATACATTAAAGACAACAGCAGATAAACTGATTGAGAAGCTTGATAAAACGCTCGAAGCAAAAATTCTTAATGACAACACAATCATTATTCCAAAGTCGTGTGTTGTAACAGAACTTTATGGTTATAACGAGGGATTGTTTTTCGTTCAGGACCCGGCATCGACGGCAGTTTCGGGACTTGTTTCAAAAAAAAGTATTAAAAGCGATAGTCCAATAGTTATAGATACTTGCTCATGTCCCGGAGGAAAGAGTTTTTCTGCAGCAATCAATCTTGAAAATAGAGGACAAGTTTATTCCTTTGACTTGCATGAGAACAGACTGCGACTTGTAAGAAGCGGTGCACAAAGACTTGGTATAGATATTATACAAACAGAAGAACGTGACGGCAGAAAGCCAAAGGAAGAATTGTACAAAAAAGCTGATGCGGTGATGTGTGATGTACCTTGCTCGGGACTTGGTGTTATCGCCAAAAAGCCTGATATACGCTATAAATCATATGAAGAAATTGAAAATCTGCCAAATGTGCAGTACGGGATACTCAACGCTTCAAAGAACTATGTAAAGGACGGTGGATTTATTGTTTATTCCACCTGTACCTTGAGAAAAGCTGAGAATGAAGATGTAGTGAATAGGTTTCTTCAAGAGAATAAGGATTTTTGCCTGAGTCCTACAGGAATACTCGGTGATGAAAAGGGAATGGTCACTTTTCTTCCTCATAAAACGGCAACGGATGGATTTTTTGTGTCAAAGTTAGTTAGAAAAATGGAGAAATAACATTGGAAAAACTGGATATAATGAGCCTGTTTCCTGATGAACTTGAGGAAGAAATGGTAAAAATTTCCGAAAAATCGGGAACAACAATCGAAAAATACAGGTCAAAACAAATATCTTCATGGCTTACTAAGGGAGTAAATTCCTTTGATGAGATGGGAAATATCCCATCAAAGATAAAAACAGTCTTGCAAGAGTATTGTTTTATTACTCTGCCGCAGATTGAAAAAAAGCTCGTTTCAAAAATAGACGGAACGGTAAAGTATTTGTATAGGCTTTATGACGGCGAATTTGTAGAAAGCGTATTTATGCGTTATGAGCATGGAAATACTGTGTGCGTGTCCACACAGGTTGGCTGCAGAATGGGATGTACCTTTTGTGCCTCGACTCTTATGGGACTTAAGCGTAACCTGTTGCCGTCGGAAATTTTAGGACAGGTTATCGCTGTTCAGAAGGACTTGGGCGAGAAAGTATCAAACATAGTAATGATGGGAATAGGAGAGCCGCTTGATAATTATGATAATGTGAAAAGGTTTCTGGCTCTTGTGAATCATAAGGACGGACTCAATATAGGTCATAGACACATTTCATTGTCTACTTGTGGCCTTTGTGATAAAATACGTGAATTGGCAGACGAGAAACTGCAGATAACCTTGTCTGTTTCTCTTCATGCAAGTGACAGTGAAACAAGAAAAAAGCTTATGCCGATTGCGAAAAAATACGATTTGGACGAGCTTATTGATGCGTGCAGATACTACATAGAAAAGACAGGAAGACGTATTTCTTTTGAATACTCCATGATAAGTGGTGAAAATGATACGCCTGTGCATGCAGAACGGCTTTCAAAGCTTTTACAGGGAATGATTTGTCATGTAAATCTCATTCCGCTAAACGATGTAAAGGAAAGAAGCTATACAAAAAGCAGCAAAAAGGCGATTGATGAATTTATAAAAATACTTGAAAAGAAAAAAATCGCAGCAACTGTCAGAAGAAGACTGGGAAGCGATATAAATGCTTCCTGCGGACAGCTGCGAGCACAAAACGAGCAGAATAAATAACCTTGGGCGTTCTCCAGAAGGAGTGATAAAAATGGCATTGATATTTGCCGGCAAAACCGATGTTGGTAAGCGTCGGGATAATAATCAGGATAATTTTTCAGTCAAAAAGCTTGATAAAGATGTTATTCTTTGTACGGTGTGTGACGGAATGGGCGGAGCAAATGGCGGAAGAATGGCAAGTACTCTTGCACAAACCACATTCGATTCATACATACAAGAAAGATTAAAGGACTGTGACAAGCAGCAGCTTCTGGGTCTTATGCAAGAGGCTCTTTGTGCGGCTAATACTACGCTTTATCAAAAGGCAACAGAGGATATAATGCTTCATGGTATGGGAACAACTATAATTTCATGCCTTTGTGACGGAGAAAAGTATTATTGTTTAACTGTAGGTGACAGCAGAATATATGCAATATCTGATACATCTGTAG
>JAGBCG010000027.1 GCA_017938055.1 Clostridia bacterium | reverse complement strand
CTTTGACTTATCAGTTTCAAGGTATTCAAGACACTCATCAAGAGGAGATGTGAAGGGATGGTGCATTGCAAGCCATTCGCCGCTTTCTTCGTCGTATTCAAAGAAAGGAAATTCGGTAATCCAAAGCAGATTATAGCCTGTTTTTTCGATTTCAAGCTTATTGGAAACCTCTGTTCTGAGTGCTCCAAGCTGAGAGAGAACCTTATTTGTATTGCCGTCAGCAACAATCAGAACAACGTCGCCGGTTTTTGCGTCCATCACCTTTGCGATAGCTGACATTTCATCCTCTGTCATAAACTTAGCAAAGGAACTTGCAACACCCTCATCAGTGTATCTTATCCATGCAATGCCCTTACCGCCGATACCCTTTATAAACTCTGTGAGCTTATCAATTTCTTTTCTTGTAAGCTTCGCAGCTGCATTTTCCGCCTTAATAGCACGAACAGAGCCGCCGTTTTCGATTGCACTCTTGAACACAACAAATTCGCTCTTTGCTACGCTCTCTGTAATATCGGTAATTTCCATACCGTATCTTGTATCGGGCTTATCACTGCCGAAGCGTTCCATTGCTTCCTTATATGTCAGTCTTGGAAGTGGCAAAGCAATATCAACATCAAGAATTTCCTTGAACACTCTCTTCATGAAGCCTTCACCGATACTGAGAACATCCTCCATTTCAACAAAGGACATTTCAAGGTCAATCTGTGTAAATTCAGGCTGTCTGTCAGCTCTCAGGTCTTCATCTCTGAAGCAACGTGCTATCTGCATATATCTGTCGAAGCCTGCGACCATGCTCAGCTGCTTATAAAGCTGAGGTGACTGAGGAAGTGCATAGAAAGAGCCTTTATGCACACGTGAGGGAACAAGGTAGTCACGTGCACCCTCGGGAGTGGATTTAATAAGCATAGGGGTTTCAATTTCGATAAAGCCATTTTCGTCAAAATAGTCACGGGTAATTTTTGCAACCTTATGACGAATAAGAATATTTTTCATAAGATCGGGACGGCGAAGATCGAGATATCTATACTTTAAGCGAAGCTCCTCGTTCGACTTACAGTTCTCCACAATTTCAAAAGGAGGTGTAAGGCTTTCGCCGAGAATTTTAAGTTCAGATACGTATATTTCCACATTACCCGTTGGGATGTTGGGGTTTTTGCTGTCACGCTCACGCACAATACCAGTTGCTGCAAGAACATATTCACTTCTTGCACTCTTTGCCTTTTCCATAACATCAGCATTTGTACCCTCGTCAAAGGCTAGCTGTACAATACCTGTGCGGTCTCTCAGGTCAATAAAGCAAAGCACGCCAAGATCTCTTGCTTTCTGTACCCATCCCATTACCGTTACTGTTTTTCCGATATGACCATCACGGACGTCGCCGCAATAGTCGGTTCTTTTTGTATTTCCTAAAAATTCAGCCATTTTCAACAGCTCCTTTCACATGATTCCTCATATTTAAAAAAATCGAAGCATAAAATTTGTTCGCAAATACAGTCATACTGCCAAATGAAACTTATCGGATTCTTCGACTTCACTTCGTTACGCTCAGAATGACAAAGTGGGTTGTAACAATAAATCTCGATTCTCGCTGAAAACAAAGTGAACAAACTAAACTCAAAACCGTCATCCTGAGTGGAGCGTTAGCGTAATCGAAGGATCTGTTACACTACAAAACGCACAAATACAAGTTTTTCCACTCAGGATTAAAATTGTTAACCAATCCGTTTTTCTTACTTCTATTCCAGCCTTTTAGTTGCTTCTCTCTGTAAATCGCCTGTCGTACATCAGAAAATTCCTCATAATATACTAGCTTATTTAAATTATACTTTTGTGTAAAACTAGGTGCTTCTTTATTTATATGCTCAGCTACACGCCTGACCAAATTGCCTGTAACCCCAACATATAACACACTGTTGTTCCAATTTGTCATCATATAGACATAATAAAGTTTTAATCCCATCTTATCAGATTCTTCGACTACGCTAACGCTTCGCTCAGAATGACAGAATGGATGTGTCTGCCGCAACCTTATCCAGCTCCACTTGTCTGCTGTCATCCCTGTCTGCCATGTTTTTGAGCATTGCCTTGCCTTCATCAAGCTCATTATCGCCTACCACAAGAACGTACTTTGCACCGATTTTGTCTGCATACTTCATCTGTGCTTTAAGGCTTCTCTTAACGACGTCACATTCAGCATATATGCCTCTTTCACGAAGTGCTGTAACTGTCTTCATGGCATATACTACTCCTCTGTCACCCATTGGTGCAATATATAGAACAGGCGAGGGATTTTTCGGCAATTCAAGCTCGCCCTTTTCCGCCTTTGACTTCATAGCAAGAACTATTCGTGTAAGTCCCATTCCAAAGCCTATACCGCAAAGCTCAGGACCGTCAAGTTGCTGTACAAGTCCGTCATATCTTCCACCGCCGCATACAGTACTCTGTGCACCGATGTCATCGCTTATAAATTCAAACACGGTCTTTCTGTAGTAGTCAAGTCCTCTTACAATTCTGGGATTTATGCTGTACTCAATTTCAAGGCTGTCAAGCGTGCTCTTGAGTGTTTCAAAGTGAGTGTTGCAATCATCGCAAAGGTGGTCAATAGTTTTAGGTGCATTATCAGCAATAGCAGAGCAAATGGGGCTCTTACAGTCAAGTATACGCAAAGGATTCTTTTCAAGTCTTTCCTTACACGTTCCGCAAAGCTCATTCTCATGACTCTTGAAGTAATCACGAAGTGCATCGTGGTACTTGGGTCTGCAATCAGGGCAGCCAATGGAGTTGATGTTCAGACTTGCACGAAGTCCCAGTTTCTTAATTACTCTGTCACCAAGTGCAATAACCTCAGCATCCGCACTTGCCGTTTCAGCACCGAACATTTCTATACCGAACTGATAGAATTCACGGCTTCTTCCTGCCTGTGGCTTTTCATATCTGAAGAACGGACCAAGATAGTAAAGCTTTAACGGCATAGGCTCATTGAAGAGACCGTTTTCTATAACACTTCTTACAACACCGGCCGTCCCCTCAGGACGAAGACAAAACTCTGTGCCCTCTCTGTCATTGAGAGTAAACATTTCCTTTTGAACGATGTCAGTTGTATCACCAACGCCTCTTTTATAAACGCCCGACAGCTCAAACGTAGGTATTCTTATTTCTCTGAAGCCTGCGTTTTTTGTACATTCTCTTACAACTTCTTCAATTTTGTGCCAAATGGCAGTTTCCTCCGGCAGAATATCTACCGTTCCTTTTGGTTTCTGAAACATTTTGTCACCTATTTCCTTTATTGTGAAAATTATTACTTTTTATAATTCAGCAGATAATCCACGAAATCGTACACCGTCTTTTTCTGCCCCTGCGACAGTTTATCATAAAGACTTTGTATGTCAAGGCTCTTGCTTTTTTTGGGATGAGCTTGCTTATTTGAAGCTTCTTCATTATCATATCCGCAAACAAAGAAGAAATCTTCAAGATCTATATCACTCTCGCTGTTTTCCGCAAGTCTTATAAGCAGCTGTCTTCCGGGGGGATTGTCCTGAAGACCAAGCTCAAGCTTGTGAAGCTGAACATAGCTTATGCCGCAATCTGTAGCAAATTCACGTGTTGTTCTGCTTCCTCTTGCCTTTTCAAGAAGCATTATGAATATTTTTTTATTAAATCCTTTACTTTTAACTCTCACTGCTTCCTCCAGAGTACCTGTTAACTGAATTATTTTAGCACAAACAAGTTTCTTTTTCAATATCTTTTTTAATTTTCTTTATCACGGGACTAATATTATTCATCCTTTATCATCTGGTCATATGACAGAAAATCGTATCCCAGCTTTTTATACAAGCTAACAGCTCTTTCGTTTTCCTTCTCGACCTCAAGCCTGTATCTTTTTGCAGGATAGTTTTTTTCTACATATTTAAAGAATTCTCCGCCTATGCCTTTGCTCCTGAATTTTTCACGGATGTACAGCTCTTCTATCCAAACCGTTTTACCGCCCGCCTCGTGACTGTATGTTATATTGAGAAGTCCAAAGCCTGCCGTTTGTCCACCATACTCAATGATAAAACCACAAAGATAATCTCTGCTTCTCATAAGCTCATCAAAGGCATTTTGATGATACTCCTCCTTTATTGGAGCAAGCACCGCAGCAGAATTATAAAACTCCCTTGAAAGAGACAAAAACAGCTCTTTATCCTCACTTGTCACAAACCGTATATTTACCATGTTATCACCAAAATAAATTTTTTAATTCCCCGACACCAAACAAATTTGCATCGGGGAATAACTATAGTGTGTTAATCAGAATACAAGCTTTGCTTCGATGTAAGACTTTACATCTTCAATCTTGATTCTCTCCTGTGTCATCGAATCTCTTTCTCTGACTGTTACGCAACCATCTGTTTCTGTTTCAAAGTCAACTGTAATGCAGAAAGGCGTACCGATTTCGTCCTCACGTCTATATCTCTTGCCGATAGAGCCTGCTTCGTCGTAATCAACCATGAAGCTCTTCTGAAGATCATGATAAATCTCTGTAGCCTTATCGGAAAGTTTTTTGGAAAGAGGAAGCACTGCCGCCTTAAAGGGTGCAAGTGCGGGATGAAGTCTGAGAACTGTTCTCACATCCCCTCCCTCAAGCTCTTCCTCGTCATAAGCATCACAAAGGAAGCTGAGGAAGCATCTTTCAACGCCAAGACTTGGCTCAACAACGTAAGGAATATATCTTTCGTTGGTTTCAGGATCAAAATAAGAAAGGTCCTTACCCGATGTATTGATATGCTGTGTAAGGTCATAGTCAGTTCTGTCGGCAATACCCCAGAGTTCTCCCCATCCAAACGGGAACAAAAATTCAAAGTCGGTTGTAGCCTTTGAGTAGAAGGAAAGCTCTTCAGGATCATGGTCACGAAGTCTGAGGTTTTCCTCCTTCATACCAAGAGAAAGCAACCAGTTTCGGCAATAGCTTCTCCAGTAATCAAACCATTCAAGGTCAGTATCAGGCTTACAGAAAAATTCAAGCTCCATCTGTTCAAATTCACGTACACGGAAAATGAAGTTACCGGGTGTGATTTCGTTTCTGAAGGACTTACCTATCTGTGCAATACCGAAGGGAACTTTTCTTCTTGTAGTTCTCTGTACATTTGCGAAGTTTACGAAAATACCCTGTGCTGTTTCAGGACGCAAATAAACAGTGTTCTTTGCATCCTCTGTTACACCCTGAAATGTTTTGAACATAAGGTTAAACTGACGTATATCGGTAAAGTTGTGCTTTCCACAGGTGGGACAAGGAATATTATGTTCCTCAATGAAATTCTTCATTTCCTCCTGACTCATGGCATCTGCACTTGAGCCAAGGTCAAAATTGTTTTCTGCACACCAGTCTTCAATAATTTTATCTGCTCTGAATCTTTCGTGGCACTCACGGCAGTCCATAAGAGGGTCAGAGAAGCCGCCAAGGTGACCGGACGCTACCCATGTCTGAGGATTCATGAGAATAGCTGCATCAAGTCCTACGTTATAGGGGTTTTCCTGAACAAACTTTTTCCACCATGCTTTTTTTACATTATTCTTAAGCTCAACGCCTAAAGGACCGTAGTCCCAAGTGTTTGCAAGACCACCGTAAATTTCACTGCCTGCAAATACGTAACCTCTGTTTTTACAAAAGGCTACAATTTTCTCCATTGACTTTTCTGTGTTTTTCACTGTTTTTCATCCTTTACTTATATGATAATTATATTATTGACATTGGATTTCAGCATAAAAAGCTTTAGTTTTCCTTTATTTTCGGTTCTTTACAAATCGTTCCTGACCAAATCCTCAAAAGTTTCTCTTTTTATGGCAACTTGTGCTTTATTTTTTGAAACAAGCACAAGTGCAGGCTTTAAGAAACGATTATAATTCGATGACATACTATAGTTATAAGCACCCGTCACGCAGACAGCGAGAATATCGCCATACACTGCTTTCTGTATATTCACATCCGGCTGAATAACATCTCCGCTTTCACAGCATGAGCCTACGATATCAGCATGATAATCCATGCTCTCGTTTGCCTTATTGGCAATAAGGCAGTAATAGGGAGCTTCGTATAAAGCATACCTTGGATTATCAGACATGCCGCCATTTACGGGAATATAGTTTTTATACCCCTTTATTTCCTTAACATGTCCCACCGTATAAAGTGTAACTCCGGCCGCTGCAACAAGGCTTCTGCCCGGCTCAAACATGATTTTTGGCATATCAATTCCGTTGTCCGCACAGTTTTTCTTGACAGTTTTTGCAATTTCTCCTATCATCCATTCGACATCAAGGTTTTGCTGCTCGGGAAGATACCTTACACCAAAGCCACCACCAAGGTCAAGCACTTCAATTTCATATCCCGTTTCATCCTTGATTTCTCTTGCAAAACGAGTCATTATTTCACACGCATCAATAAATGGCTGTGGGTCAAAGCTTTGAGAGCCAACGTGACAATGTATGCCTGAAAGATATATGTTTTTCTTTGAGAGAGCATGTTTTACAAACTCCATTGCCTGTCCTGTTTCTATAGCCTCGCCAAACTTGGAATCAACATTTCCCGTTGCAATTTTTGCGTGTGTATGAGGGTCAATTCCGGGAGTTATCCTGAGCAGTACCTTTTGTACAATACCGGCCTTCTTTGCCGCCTCATCAATAAAATCAAGCTCACCTAAATTGTCCGCAACGAAATAACCTATTTTATTAGTTACAGCAAAATTTATATCGTCCATCATCTTGTTATTGCCGTGATAATATATTCTGTCAGCAGGAAAGCCTGCAGAAAGTGCTGTATATATTTCACCTGCCGACACCGCATCTACGCACATTCCCTCTTCTTTTGCAATTTTATACATACCCTTAAAGGAAAGAGCCTTGCTTGCATACAGTACATCCCCGTTGTCAAAGTGCTTTTCAACAGCATTCTTATATGTTCTGCACATTTGTCTTACCTTGTCTTCATCTATAACATACAAAGGTGTACCAAATTTTTCTGCAAGCAACACCGTATCATGACCGCATATGGTAAAATTGCCTTTTTCGTTAATTGAGTAATTATCTTGTAATAAAATTGTGTTCACTTTTCTTAGTCCTTTTTATTAATTCTGACTTTGAATTTCGTCATTCTGCGGCAAAACATCCTTGCCATTTACAAAATCGCAAAATTCGTTTATAATCTTCCAAACTTCCTCTGCTCCCTCTCCCGTTTGCGAAGAAAAAGCGATTACCTCCGCATCTTCGGGAATAAGAGGATTTTTTCGTATTGCTTCAAGATTTTTGGCTTTATTTGTCTTATTAAGCTTGTCTGCCTTTGTACAAACAACAGCAAAGGGCATTTCCATGGAAGTAAGAAAGCTTATCATTGCTTCATCGTCTTTAGTAAGTCCAACCTTCAAGTCAACAAGCTGTAAATACAGTCTTTGCCCTGCACACGCAAAATACTTATCTATAAGCTTCTTCCACTTATCACGTTCGGAAAAGGAACGCTTAGCATATCCGTACCCCGGCAGGTCTACAAGATACAGAGACGAATCAACATCATAGCAGTTGACTGTCACAGTCTTACCAGGCTCTGCACTGACACGTGCAAGCTTTTTTCTGTTAAGAAGCTTGTTTATAAGAGAGCTTTTTCCCACATTGCTTCGTCCGCACATTGCGACCTGAGGAATTTCATCTCTCATAATTCCCGGAAGCTGACCGGGAAGTCCTGCCGTAAGTATTAAGTTTGCATTATTGAGATTAAGTTTCATATTTATCATCCTGTTCGGGAAGAATCACACTCTTATCGATGATTCTTCCTTTATATTATCTGCATTGGGAACAAAAACATCCTCTCCCGCTACACTCTCCTCTGCCATCGGCTCAAGTATAACCTCAAGCACTTCACTTACATGCTTTACCGGAACAAATGTGATAGAATCCTTTACCAGCTCATCACATTCCTCAAGGTCACTTATATTGTCATAAGGAATAATCACGACTTTCATGCCGTTTTTATATGCTGCCATTGTCTTTTCACGAAGTCCTCCTATAGCAAGAACCCGTCCTGTAAGAGTAACCTCTCCGGTCATTGCAACATCGCACCTTGCCTTACGTCCCGAAAGTTCGGAAACTATGGCACTTACCATAGTAACACCCGCACTCGGTCCGTCCTTGGGTACTGCTCCCTCCGGCACATGTATGTGAATATCTGTATCCTTATAAAAATCAAGATTCTTGATACCAAGCTCACAAGAATGTTTTCTTATGTAGCTTTCTGCCGCCTGAGCCGACTCTTTCATAACATCGCCAAGCTTACCCGTAAGTACAAACTTACCCGTTCCCTGCATGGAAACAACTTCTACCTGAAGCATCTCTCCGCCAAGAGCCGTCCATGCAAGACCGTTTACAACACCCACCGTGTTTTCCGAAAGCATGGGGTCAGGCTTGCTCTTTCTTGCACCTAAAATTCTGCCTATGTCTCTTGCTTTAAGAGTAAAGCTCTTTTTTTCGCCCTGTGCAATTTTCATGGCGATTTTTCTGATTAAGGAAGCCGCTTCCCGCTCTAAGTTTCTGACTCCCGCTTCCTTGGTGTAGCCATCAATAAGCTCAAATACAGCTTCATCCGTAAGCTTTAAGTTTCTCTTTGTAAGACCATGACGTTTAAGCTGCTTTGGAAGCAAATGGTCCTTAAAGATAGCCGCCTTTTCATTTCTGGTGTATGACGGAAGATTTATTACTTCCATTCTGTCATAAAGGGCATCAGGAATCGTTTCGGCATTATTTGCCGTAGCAATAAAAATACAGTCTGAAATATCCAAAGGTATTTCAAGAAAATGGTCACGAAATGTCTTATTTTGTTCAGAATCAAGTGCCTCAAGAAGTGCTGAAGCAGGGTCGCCATGAGCATCTCTTGAAAGCTTGTCAATTTCATCAAGCAATACTACCGGATTCATACTCTTTGCCCTTGTCAGAGCCTCTGCAATTCTGCCCGGCATCGCACCTATGTACGTTTTTCTGTGACCTCTGATATCCGCCTCGTCCCTCACACCGCCAAGGGATATACGTACAAAGTTACGCCCCATTGCCCTTGCAATACTTGATGCAATCGAGCTTTTACCAACACCCGGAGGACCGACAAGACATATTATCTGTCCCTTAAGGGAAGGATTAAGCTGTTTTACCGCAACATATTCAAGTATTCTCTGCTTGACCTTCTCCATGCCGTTATGGTCCTCATCAAGAACCTTACGTGCCTTATCAACGCTGAATACGTCCTTTGTATACACACCCGTAGGCAGCTCCAAGATTGTATCAAGAAAGTTTCTTATAACACTGCTTTCCGATGAGCCGAAAGCCATTTTTGAAAGCTTATTTGCTTCTTTTGTAAGTCTTGCCTTTATTTCATCATTAAAAGCCGATTTTTCTATTCTTTCACGATATCCGTCCTCGTCAGCATCCCCTGCCATACCAAGTTCATCATGTATAAGCTTTAGCTGTTCTTTGAGAAAATATTCCCTTTGGTTATCACCAAGACGCTCACGTACTTTTTCATGCAAATCGTTTTTGAGTGCAAGAATTTCTCTTTCCTTTTCAAGAATAACAACAAGTCTTTCTATTCTCTTTAACGGGTCACATTCTTCAAGCACCGATTGCTTATCTTCATATCTGAAAAGCACATTTGCCGCGATAAAATCTGCAAGAATTCCGGGGTCGGTTATTGCCTGAACACTTACCACAATTTCCGTGGAAAGCTTGGGCATAAGCTTTATGTATTCCTGAAAAGCACCTATTGCTTCCGCAACCAACGCCTGTGCCTTTATTCCTCCGTTATCGGACAGGTATACCGACTTTGTAAGTACATTCACAGTAATATATTCGTCATCCCGTACAATTTCTGAAATTTCAGCTCTTGCAATACCCTCAACCAGAAGTCTGTAGTTTCCGTCAGGCAGCTTAAGGGACTGTTTTACACGGGCAACAACACCCATCGAAAACATTTGTGGCTTTTCAGCGGGCTTACCCATATTCTTTACGCAGGAAAGAAATACATTGCCTCCATACATTGCCGCAGCTTTCATAGCTGCAACTGAGCGTTTACTGTTTATTTCAAAGCTTGTAGGCACTCCCGGAAAAATAACAAGTCCACGCATGGGAATTGCCGGAAGCGTCATATTTTCTACCTTTTCTATATATCTTGACATTTTTCACTCCGAGTTTTCTATAATTTAATCCATTTTATACTATAATAAGATATTCCGTTACATTATATCACAAATTGTACACCGTCAACAAAAAATCGTGCATTGTTTATATATTATTTACAAATTGTGATTTTTCTTCAACCACATCACTTTTAAGAATGTCTTTTATTGTGTCATATGGCAACACAAAGCAACTTGCACCGTATTTTTCAGGACGTAAAACCCCTGCATCAAAGAAGAATGTCACACCTGTCGGTGTCATAAAACAATTATTAAAGCAAAAATTCT
>JAGBCG010000026.1 GCA_017938055.1 Clostridia bacterium | reverse complement strand
AAGGTACAACAACTGTCTTGCCAACAAGGTGAGCATATCTCTTATCCTCAGGATTTACCGCAACAGCTGTATCACCAAAAAGAGTTTCAGGACGTGTTGTTGCAACAACAACAAATTCATCGCTGTCCTTGACATGATACTTTATGTGCCAGTATGCACCCTGCTGTTCAGGATTTTCAACCTCAGCATCGGAAAGTGCTGTCAGACAATGAGGACACCAGTTTGCAATCCTGTGACCTCTGTAAATAAGTCCCTTATTATAAAGGTTTACAAACACTTCCTTTACAGCATGTGAGCAGCCCTCATCCATTGTAAAACGAAGTCTTGACCAGTCACATGAGCAACCAAGCTTTTTAAGCTGCATAATGATTCTGTTGCCGTACTGATTTTTCCAGTCCCACACACGCTCAAGGAACTTTTCACGTCCAAGGTCGTATCTTGTGAGTCCCTCTTCTTTACGAAGATTTTCTTCAACCTTTATCTGTGTTGCAATACCTGCATGGTCTGTACCGGGTACCCACAGTGTGTCAAAACCTTTCATTCTCTTGTATCTTATGAGAATGTCCTGCAAGGTGTCGTCAAGGGCATGGCCCATGTGAAGCTGTCCTGTTACGTTTGGCGGAGGAATAACGATTGTGTAAGGCTTCTTTGTCTTGTCACCGCTGGGCTTGAAACAACCGCCATCTTCCCAAGCTTTGTATATCCGCTCTTCACTTTGAGCAGGGTCAAAATTCTTTTCTAATTCCTTTGGCATTTTTATCTATCCTTTCGGTGTAGTTAGTTTGGTGTTAGGTTATCGTCACTTTTCTTGAAAGAAAAGTAACCAAAAGAACTTTATTTGGCTGTCGCCATTGTTGAATGTTTTTTTGAACTAAAATCCTTTTTTGTGCATCTGCTTATATTTCTTCACGGGCAATAAAAATCTGATTCTGTTCAAGGTTGCCTGCGAACATCGCTGTCGGGCGGTCCCGACACTTTCTCTTTTTAGTAAGTAGTCTTGCCGTCCGCCTTATTGACGGCAAGGTGGTTTTACGGGCATCAAAAGCCAAACTTTATAATCAAAATATCCTTCGAATATCTTTTCTCTTTGCCTACTTTCTCCTTTCAGTAAAGAAGTAGTCTTGCCGTCCGCCTTATTGACGGCAAGACGGTTTTACGGGCATCAAAAGCCAAACTTTATAATCAAAATATCCTTCGAATATCTTTTCTCTTTGCCTACTTTCTCTTTTCAGTAAAGAGAAAGTAGGTTCATAACTAAACCCGTGATGAGCTTAGGATAAAAATACGTACTCTTCTGAGGCATCTTTTCACCCGCAAGGGCAACGTCCTTAATTTCGGTAACTTTTGTTGGGTTGATTATGAACGCACAGTTTGCCTTACCTGTCTTTACGCTATTTATTGCTTCGTCCTTATCTCTTGTATATTTCAGATTAATCTGTTTTGCCATATTTTCCTTGTCGATACCAAGAATATTTTCTAAAATCAAGCTGTGAAGCACTGTAACGTCAAGACCCTTATAAGCTTCGGACTTATCGGGATTCATTTTTGAGAGCTTTTCCTTTGCACTGTCTTTCATAACAGAGAGATAAAATTCTCCGTCCGGAGAAACAAGCACATTTGCTTTTTTATTTACAAGCATTGCAAGCTTCTCGTCAATTTCGCTTTCCTTGATTTGCTCAACATCAAAGTATTCTTTCATTCCATCAAGTGCCTTCTCTGTATTAAAGCTATCAAGGTCGGTTATCATTCTGTGTGTGGGGAACACTACAAGTCCGTCGTTCTCCATGTCTATAAGAAACATCATAATGAAGTTTGCAGGATGGTTTTCGTCCACAATTACACCCTCATCACGAAGCTTATTTCTGAAGCGAAGTGCAGTTTCATATCTGTGATGACCGTCTGCAATGAAAAGCTGTTTATCTTTAAAGAGTGATTCAACCTTACCGTTAATCTGTTCATCCTCGCTCTTCCACAGCCTTTGAATCACGCCATCCTTTGCGGTAAACTCAATTTCGGGTGCATCCTTTGACATACTATCAATGATAGATGTAATTTCTCGTTTTTCATCTGTATACATACAGTAAATGGGACTGAAATTGCAGTGAGTTGCACACATAAGGTCGAATCTGTCCTGTTTTGCTTTTGAAAGCGTTTCTTCATGGGGAAGCACAACGCCCTTTTCAAATTCTTCAATTCTTACTTTTGCAAAAATGCCCTTGATTTTATATTGATTACCCAGTGCTTCAAATTCTTCCTCATAAACATAATAGCCCTCTTTTGCATCTGTATCTATTATGCCCTTTTCTCGCCATTCAAGATACAACTGCTTTGCCTTATTATACGCATCCTCGCCCACAGGCTTTTCAAGTCGTATTATGTTATTCTCGCTTTCAGATATATATTCCAGTCTCTCCTCTTCGCTTATGATATCATACGGAGGACACACATTTTTTGAAATATCCCCTGCTTTATCGGTAAATCTTAAAGCTTTGAACGCTTTTACCTCTGCCATGAAACAAATCTCCTATCTTACAAAGTTATTCACATTATTATACAACACAGAAAAGCTTTTTACAAGCATTTTTAAAAAGTTTTTTTATGTTTGTCCTATTTTTTAACCAAAATTACACATTTTGCATAAACTGTAAGCAAAGGCACAAAATCTGCCTTACAACTTTAGGAGGTTTTATTATGACTGAAAAGAACTGTAACAATTCAAGAAGCTGCTCCACATCCAACTCAAACTCCCTTTCCGGTGTTGCCGCCGCTGCTGCCGCAAACGCTTTGGGAGGAACCTCAAATCCCTCAAACTCATCAAACGACCGTTCAACCTGTATTGACGTACACAAAATTTACGACAGTGCCAAGGACAAAGACTGTATTGAAGATTTGAGAGTGTACTTAGGTCCTGATGGACAGGAACTTATTGACAATGCAAGTAACATACGCTCAAAGTGTGCAGAAGTTCTCTGGGCAAGCATCTCTGTAAGCGAGGTTGCTTTTAACAGAGGCTACTATGCTATTGATATCCGCTATTATTTCCGCCTTTGCTTTGAAGTTTGCGTAATGGGCAGAAGCAGAGAATTCTGCGGAATTGCTGTTTATGACAAACAGGTTGTTATGTTTGGCGGTGAGGGCAACGTAAGCATCTTTACCTCTGACACAATAAACAACGATATTTGTGCATCCATCCCCGCTTCCGCATACACCCAGAATCAAGCCAATACTCCAAAGGTTACTCTTGAGGTTGCGGCCCCCATTGTTCTTAATGTCAAGCTTGCTGACAGAAACTACCACTGTGGCTGTTGCTGCTGCAGCATGGATCAGATTCCCGAAAATCTCTGTCAGTCCTGCGGCTGTACCCCTATTCCTGAAGACATGGGAATTAAATGCTTATACGTAACTCTCGGTTTATTCTCTCTTGTAAAAATCGAAAGAGCCGTTTCGCTGCTTATTAATTCCGCACAATACTGTATTCCCAATCGTGAAAGTTCTGTTCTTTCTGACAATACAAGCGACCCTTGCACAATCTTCAGAAATATGTCCTTCCCCACCTGCGACTTTTATCCTCCCTCTCATGGTGCTCTTTCCTCAGGTATAGCAGGCGGTGAACAGTGCACTGAAGCTCCACCCGAGCTTACAAATGTTGCCGCAACCACCGTCACAACTGCATCCGGCTGTAATTGCTGCAGATAAAATCGTTCTGTTTGACCAACACCTGCAGCTTTCAAGGCAAAATAATCTCCAAAACGTGTTACCCTCAGCGGTAACACGCTTTTCTGTTTAAAGCTCCGTATTCTTTCTATGATGATACTCAAAACGCCTTGTTTTTTTACAATGTTTACCTTAATTTAACAAATTTGAGTTATTCATATAGTATAATTACTACTGCACTGTTGTAAAAGCAATGCTTTCTGTTCAAGCAAAAAGCAAAGTATAATTTGGATGTTTTCTCTTGTTACTTTTCTTGAAAGAAAAAGTAACCAAAAGAACTTTATTTGGCTGTCGCCATTGTTGAATGATTATTTGAGCCAAAGTCTTTTTTGTACATCTGCTTACTTTCGCAAAGAAAAATACGCTTCGCGGGCACAAAAAATCCGATTTTATCTAAGGATGCCTTCGAATACCGCTGTCGGGCGGTCCCGACACTTTCTATTTTCAGTAAAGAGAAAGTAAGAGAATATCTACCCGTGGCACAGCTGGATAGCGCATCAGACTCCGACTCTGAAGGTCATGAGTTCGAATCTCATCGGGTAGGCCAGAGGGAGCGATAGGTTTATGCTTGTCGCTTTCTCCAAATATAAAAACAAATAAACAAAAAAATAAAAAATAAAAAGAGGTATAAAAAAATGCAAACACTTTCACTCATTTTAAGCATTATTGCAATCATCTTTTCAGCACTCTCTTCCCTTACAAAAGGTGAAAAGAACATAGTAAGAATTCTCGTTTTCATGAGTATCAGCAATTTCAGCGTTGCACTAAGCTATCTTGTATTGGGAATGGAAAACATAAATGGTGCAATGTCCTGCTTTATTGGCGGAATCTCTTGTGCAATCAACTTTTTATACACTAGCAAGCAAAAAGATGTTCCGTTGTGGTTAAGCGGCATTTATGCATTGGCATACACAGCGTTGAATATAATTTCCTCGTCAGGCATAAACCCAGGCTGTATAATTGCAATAGTTGCATGTCTTTGCTTTGTTATGTCGGTGGTACAGAAAAACGGCAGAATGTTCAGAGTATGGATGCTTTCCAACAACATTTTATGGTGTACATATGACATTGTTCAGGGAGCTTATCAGCCGCTTTTGACACATTCAATCCTCTTGGCTTTCTACGTAATCGGTATCATTATAAACGACAGAAAGTCCAAGAGCAAAAGCAACCTTTAATTCGTCTACTACATATCAGTAAACTTTAAATCACAAAGTTTAATGTTTATTTTCACTGCTTTACCACCTGTAAAGCAGTGTTTTTTTACATAAAAAAAGCCGTTCTATCCGAAAAACGAACAAAACAGCTTTATTGTTTTTATTTGATTATTCTTCTACAATCGCAAAAATTACATTGGGATGGACATTAAGCAAGGTTGCTGGACAGGATGTGTCAATCATTCCGGATTCAACCTTCATTATCGCTTCCTTTTTGCTCTTGAAATCTGCTGCAATAATGATTTTTTTTGCTTTGAAAATACTTCCCATTCCCATTGTTACGGCTTTTGTTGGAACAAGTGACTTATCCTCGAAAAATCTTGCATTTGCATCAATAGTGCTTTGAGTGAGGTCTGTCAGGTGAGTTGAGCTATAAAGCTGATCTCCTGGTTCATTAAAACCAATATGGCCGTTCTTACCCAATCCTAAAATCTGAAGGTCGATACCGCCGCATTTTTGGATTTTTTCGTCATATGTAGCACAGTCGTCCTGTACATCTGCAGCAACGCCGGATGGAATATTGATGTTTTCCTCTTTTATATTCACCTTACTGAAAAGGTGCTTGTTCATGAAATAACGGTAGCTTTGGTCGTTTTCCGGTGAAAGGCCATAGTACTCATCAAGGTTGAATGTTGTAACTTCGGAAAAATCAAGCTTTCCGTCATTATACATCTGTACAAGCTTTTCATATGCACCAACAGGAGTTGAGCCTGTTGCAAGGCCTAAAACGCATCCTTTTTTTGTTCTTACTGTCTGTGCTATTTCATTAGCAACAAAATCAGACATTTCCTCATAACTTTTAAACCTAATAAATTCCATTTTCTTCACTTTCCAATATTTTAAAATTATTGTTGCATTTTCCACAATTTCATTATATAATATAATCATGCTAAAATCAAGACATTATTATGCCAAAAGATACAACGATATTGCTTTTTTGAGGTGAAATCATGCTTCCTGTACGATATGAAAGACATTTACTGACAAACACGCATCTTCCTTTTATTTTTCACACAGACACCGTTTCTATTACAAAGGGAGTATATTCCAACTGGCATGACAACACCGAGATTCTGTGTTGTATAAGCGGTACTGGGATTGCACACAGTGACAACGAGGATTTAAAAATGAAGCCCGGTGACACAATTATCATAAATCCAAGATGTCTGCACTATATAACAAGTCCAGACGTTGTAGTATATCGCTGCCTTATTATCGACAACAGCTTTTTTGAGGAAAACGGCTTTGACATTTCTCAAATACGTTTTCAGCAGCTCTTTTCCGACTCGCACGCCTCAAATCTAATGGAAAAAATAAACATTGCTTATAATGAATCTACGGGAAATCTGAGAATTGCCGAAATACGACTTGCCGTTCTCAACTACATACTGCACATATGCAAAAACTACATTAAAGCTGTGACAAAAGACAACGGTGGAAAAATTTCAAAGAGTCATGAAGCTATTCTGAAGGCTGTTGAATTTATTGATAAAAACTATGAAAAGCATTTAAGTATTGATGAAATTGCCTCTGTTGCAGGCTTTAGCAAATATCATTTTTCACGTCTTTTCAAGAATTACACTGGCTTTACGGTTATAGAGCACATTAACGGCAGACGTTGTGAAAACGCAAAGCTCATGCTTGAAAACCCAGCAAAACCCATTGCCCAGATTGCATCCGAGTGTGGTTTTGAAAGCTGCTCCTACTTTGCCAAATCCTTTGAAAAATCTTTCGGTATGTTGCCGTCAGCCTATCGTAAAAAGCTCTTGAAGGTATAAGCCTTTATTGTTTGTTTCTGATTCTCCTGAACTTGTACTTTTCGTCTTTTCACGTCATGTTTTAATGGCATTACTTTATACAGCATATTCTTACAGTACTCAAAATAGCTGCTTTTTGAATACACTATACACAGTGCACACAAGGATATTATCAAAGATATTATCCCTTTTGTCAAAACTCCCACAGCAGTACATGGTATTCTTCTTGTGACTGCAAAGCATGTTATGGCAAGTAAGGTGCTTATTGCAATGTAACTACACATTTCCTTTAAAAACGGTTTTGCATTTCTGTTTCCAAGACCGTATTTATAAAGTTGTCGCACTTCAAAGTAGAGCGGAACGGTGACTGTAGAAATAAGAGTGCCCAAAAATACACCTGACATTCCCATTCTCTTTACAAAAAACACCGACAGCACAAAATTTACTGCCGCCCTCACTACAGGTATCAGCTCTGTTTGTCTGAATATACCATAGGTATGCAAAAAAATCTGTACAGGGTCACGCACACAGGAAACGTAAAAGCATGCCACTATTATTCCCATTTCAAAGTCTGAGAATGTCATATTCTCTCCAAGCCACAGTGTGACAAACGGATTAACCGTTGCTACAAGCACGCACAGGCCCAATGTGAGCAAGAAGAAATTGAGAAAATACATTTTCCTCATCACCTGTTCGCTTTTCTCTGCTCTATCTACAGCTCCAAGATTCCCCACGCTTGCAGATGCTGCATTTATTGCAACATCAAAAAACGCCCCGACTGTTCCTATAACAAGGGCATAGTTGGAGTATTTTCCCATTCCTGAAAGTCCCACATACACCGACAAAAGCAGGCTATCGGTACTTCTGCACAGTGTTCCTCCGATTTTATGCCACAGTAAAGCTTTGACATTTTCAGATATTTTACGATAGTATCCCTTTTGGGGTCTTATTTTTTTGCTCAAAAACGGATATTTTTTATCGGCGTACCTGTTTATCCAAATATCTCTCACCGTAAGCAGCAAAATACGTGTAACAAGGTACGCAATATAGCTTTTCGACAGTATCAGAACAGCACTTTGAAGTGCTAGTGCAACAACGCTCATAACTGTATTGGCAACTGTCACAACATACAGCTTCTGGTCACATACCACAAGATTTCTTTTTGGTGAGAGCATATATGATATTGCTGTATGCAACGTAAAAAGAATATATGCCATATACAGCTCTCTATAGCTTATATTACTCTTTGCAAGCAATGGTAAAATCGGCATTGCACACACACTAAGTATCAATGTCACAGTCGCAACAACAGTATTAACCTTTGAAAAAAAGCCCATTGCCGCAGTTACAGCATCGTCGTCATTATCGGCAAGCGGTTTATACAAGCTCTGAGCTATTGCCGCACCTATTCCAAGTTCGCAAAGTGATATTACGGAAAAAATATTACCAAAGAATCCACCTAAGCCCAGGTACTCACTATTTAAGGTTTTAACAAATATTCCTCTGCCCACAAATGCCGTTATCATACCTATCACTCTACCTAAAAGGCTGAATATGAAGTTTCTTTGTGACAGTTTTGTTCTGCTCTTTTGTGACAATTCTCTCACTCCAATTCTAATACAGTATATCAAACAGATAAAACAATTATGAAAGAGTGAGAAATTTTGAAACAAGCAAAAGGACAATAAAAAAGAGCTGCTCTTATGAGCAGCTCCGGATATTAATTATTACTGGTGGTTATCGCACTTGCTTACAAGAAGTGATGCAGCATCATTTCCGTTTACAACGACAATGATATTTTCTGCAATAGGCATATCTTCTGTATCCTTAGCTTCTTTAGCAATTACATAAGCTTTGAGATAAGGTGCATAATTTGTCTTATAGTTACCCTTTGCATCGGCATACTTAACATTATAGCACTTATTTTCTTTCTTTGCCTGTTCAAGAACGCTGATATCTCCAAGTGTATATGTTCCCTCAATCAGTGCCTTTGCTCCTGCTTTTTCAGAAGTAAGAACTGTGATTACGGTGTCGGAATTAATTTCATAGTAGAGTGCATCGCTGCCATCTGCTACAATATAATCTTCGCCATCATAATTTACATACTGACCTTCATATGTGAATGTTTCAACCAATTCGTTAAATTCTTCAATGCAGCATGCTTCTTCTGTTTCAGCAACAGGAACTACCGAGATATACTTATCTTGTGAGTCATACTCTGTAATCCATACAAGACCGCTTTCAACGTCGGATGTATCAATAGTACCAAGGTCTTCGTTTGATTCATCAACCTTATTATCCTTGATTTCAACAACAGAACCTGTTACATATACATCTTCAAGTGCCTCAGCTCTGGAAAATGCCTCGTTACCGGGAACTTCTTCCTCGACTGTACCTGTGAAGGGATTGAGAAGTGTGTAGTAATTTCTGTAGTCACCTTCTTCATCAACACCTGGTGTATATGAAGCGACAATTCTGTAACCGTCCTTGATATCCTTTTCAGCAAATTCAAAGTCTCTTGCTTCAGCATACAGAACAAGAAGCTCTGCACGATTAGCAGAATCGGGATCTCCCTTAAGAACATACTGAATATTACCAAGTGTTACGTCATCATCAGTTGCTCCTCCAAAGGTGTTCATATCATACTGGAGATATTCAACCTCATCATCAGAAGGAGAAAGTGTATTTCTTGTATCAATATTCTTTATGATAATTACTGAATTATTTGTAAGTACAAAGTAATCAACTGTAATTTCTTCTTCGAGGTCACCAAGAAGTGTATCACCAGCTTCATCAACAAGCTTGAAGCGTGTGCTTGTCACCTTTTGAATCTTACCGGAGTAATTATCTCCAAGGTCATTACCAAACTGTTCCGTATTATCGTTTTCCTTAAGTACGCTTGCATCTCTGTTTACGCCAAGATATTTGCCGTCATCATCATATGCATGCAAGAAAGGCTTAATAATGTATCTGCCGTCAGCATCAACCTCGTATGTTGCAATCTTTTCAAGATATGCATTTACACTTGAATCTACTGTCGAAGGTGTGGACATGTTATAGTTGCCGTTGCTGTATTCAAGTTTAGGATACATATCATCTACACCCAGTGCAACGAAGTTTTCCTTACCATTGAGCCATACCTTTGTATAGTATGAACGCTCACCGAGGCTGCCATCAAATTTTGATTCTGTCCAGTAATTACCACCGGAAAGAGTTTCCTCATCACGAAGAGGAATAATAAGCTTATCCGCTGTAAATCCAAGACGTTTTCCACCTGTGTGCTTATAGTAAAGAACACTGTTTCTGCCATCTATATAGTACGCATAGATATCAAATTCTTCACCAATAGCATCAGCAGAAGTAAGAGTTCCAAAGAAGTCAAGGTCACTTGTTGCATGATATGACAAGGAATCAGGATTAGGTTGATGTTCATTACCGCCATTAAGGTGTTCAACTGCTCTATATGCATAAGCATTATTAAAGGTCTTGCCATCAAGCTTGAATGTACCTGAAGGTCTTCTTACGTAGGAAACATATCCTCTGTAAGGAGTGATTACAGTATGTACATCTATCATGTTTGCTTCGGGATTAATGTATGCAATAACAAAGTCACCATCAGAGAAAGTTGCACCCTTGATATTTGCACCATTATAATATATGGTAGGAACAAATTTTAAGTCAATATCTGAAACATCGCCTTTTGCTGTTTCATAGATAGGCTTTCTGTCTTCCATATCTTCGGTGAAGGTCATATCCTCATCACCGATCATCTTACCGAATGTAGCAGGCATATAGTGCAGGTATTCATAAATACCGTCACCATCTACATCAAAGTACTTCATCTTATATACACCGCCTGCAAGCACTCTCTGGAATGCAAGGCAGAATTCTTCAGGTGTATCTGTCGTTTTGCCTGTCAAGTAGTAACAGAATGTTTCCTCCTCAGTATCAAGAAGCTTGATATCTATAAGCTTTACATTCTTTTCATTTCTAAGCCAGTATTTCTGGTCATCGTTGCTTGAAGCTGAATAGTTAGGCTTAATATAGGTATAGGGTGCATCAAAGAAGTATATCTTTTCCTGACCTACTGCGAAATAACCATTCGGGTCCGCACTGGATGTACCTGTAAGATAGTCATCTGCGTCCTTAACAGTCTTATAGGATACTCTTGCTTGGCTTGTTTCAAGAGTACGAAGTCCGTTTGATGCAAAGTAGATTCTATCTATTACATTAGAGCCATTCTTTTCTTCGTATGTATAATAAACCTTTACTGTTGTCATGATATGGTCATCAGCCTTACCTGTAAGACCAAGTCCTTCAAACTCAGCATAGAATTCATCAACAGGTTCTTCTATATCCTTTGCAACAAGGTGTATATTCTCCTCATCAAATAATTCATAGAGAGGTTCATATTCCAAAGAATCAGAAGAATCATTGAAGCAGTACTTAGGAGTAGCTCTGACAACAAACTCACCAACTTCAACATCATATGCATATTCAGCGAAAGTAGGATGAACTGTACCGGTTTCTACTGCATACTCAGTATCGCCATTGACAGTACCAACAGCTTTTACCTTGCTGTATTCTTCTTCAACACCTGTTTCTGCAAAGAATGCATTATACAGAAGTACTGCAACATTTCCTCTTGTAAGAGCAGCAGTATAATCAAGGTTTGCGGGAAGATTTGCATCAAGTGCAACATTCTCGCTTTCAGCAATATCAATGTAGCTGTAAGGATATACAAGCTCAAGCTTTTCTTCATCATATTCAAGAGCACGCAAAATCATTGTATATGCGTCCTGAAGTGTGATATAGCCTTCAGGATCGAACTCAGTATCACTCTTTCCCTTAATAACGCCTGTCTGTGCAGCCCACGAAATATATCCATAGTAGGTGGGGTCAGAAAGGTCAGTAAATGTGGACGAGTTAGATGCGTTCTCAAGAGTTCTGCCCTGTTTTACAAATCTGTAAATAAAAGCAGCCATTTGCTGACGTGTTACGTCTTCAACTGTACCGAATGTTGTTTCGGTCGTGCCTTTTGTGACATTGAGATGTGCAAGTAATGCAACTGCTTCTGAAAGCGTTTCATCACTATCATCAACATCTATGAATGGTGTTGTTGCTGCAGATGCCGTCATGCAAAATGAACACACAAGCAATACTGCAACCAATGTGGTAGTAAGAAATCTAATAATATTTCTCATCTGTTACCCCTCCTATGATATTTGCAAATACACTTAGAGTAATTTACATGTAGTATTCTACAACAAATTGTTCTTATTTGCAAGTGTTTTTTTTATTTTGTAACACAAATGTAACAATAAAGGGACATGCACTAACAAGAAAAATTATTGACAAAAAAGCACCGACCTTGCGGTCGGTGCCAAACAGTTTATATTAAACTTGTTTAAGTTAACAACAACTTAAGCGTTGTGTGCACACTCAGCATCCTTAGCTGTGAGAAGCATGTCGTAGCTTGAGAGCTTATCAACAACAACGATGATGTAGTCTGCTACAGGCAGATCATCTTCGTCATCAGCTTCTGTTGCGGATACATATGCCTTGAGGTAAGGAGCGTACTTAGTTGTAAGGTTGCCCTTAGCATCCGGTACCTTATCGCTGTAGCACTTGTATTCCTTCTTAGCATCAGCGATTGTGGAGAGGTCACCGAGAGTGATTGTGCCCCACTGAGTTGCACCGATACCGGGTTCGCTGTGGTAAGTAAGAACTGAGATAGCTGTGTTCTTGTTTACTTCATAGAAGATTGTTGTGTTGTCGCCAACTGTGATGTACTCACTGCCGTCGAAGTTAACTTCTCCGCCTGCATATTCGAAGCCTTCGATTGCTTCTTCAAAGCCTTCCTTGCAGCAAGCTTCTGCTGTAGCGCTTACAGGAACAACTGCGATGAAGTCATCAGCTTCGTCATATTCTGTGATCCAAACAAGACCGTCTTCGTTGCTTGTTCTGATAAGACCAAGGTAATCATCTTCGCCTTCAGCTACGTAATCCTTTTCGTCAACCATGCCGCCCTTGAGTTCAACAACTGTGCCGGATTCAAGAACAACTTCACTAAGACCTGCGGATGTTCTCTGGTATGCGTTACCAGCGATATCGAGTTCTCTTGTGCCTGTGAAAGGATTCAAGAGTTCATAGTAGTTTCTGTAGTAGCCGTTTTCGTCAACACCAGGTGTTGAGAATGCAACGATTCTCTGACCGTTCTTGTCCTTCTTTGTTTCGAGATCGAAACCATCTTCTACTGTAGCGAAGAGGAGAACGAGGTCTTCCTTGGACTTAGAATCAACGTTGTTACCTACGAGGTAAGTAACTGTTTCGAATGCAGTTTCTGCAGAAGCCTTGAAGCTTGTTGCATCATATTCTACCATTTCGTATTCGTCTTCTTCTGTGTCGTGAACAAGGATAAGAATCTTTGTATAGGACTTGAGAACAACGTCTCTGTCAAGGCTGCCGCCATCAAGAGCAAATCTTGTGCCAGCCTTCTTTGTCATTGTAACGCCTGTGTCGCCAACAACGATGAACTGAGCGTCTTCTTCGTCTGTGTCGAGAACTTCAACATCTTCCTTTTCGATACCCTTGTAATCAGTATCATCTTCGTCATCTGTGTCGAAGCCGAGAGACTTAATTGTGTATACACCGTCTGCATCGATTGTGTATGTGCAGAGCTGCATGTTGTACTCATCTGTGAGTTCGCGAGCATCAACATCAATAAGTTCAGGCAATACATCTTCTGTTGCAACGGGAACATACTTGCATACGCCGTCTACCCATGCGTAGATGTACCATACTCTTGCACCTGTTTCAGCATTGAACTGCTTTTCAGGGAGATTTTCACCAACCTGGAGAGGAATGATGAGGTTTTCTGTGAACTTGAGGTTGTTATCAACACCGTCATAAAGAAGAACTACGTCGTTGTAGATGTAAAGTTCGATTTCTTCTTCATCAAGTCTATCTGCTTTGAGAAGACCGGAGTTGTTAGCTGTGTAGAGAACGTAATCCTTGAAGGAATCTTCTGTTACTACGCCTTCTACAGCGTCGCCGTTTTCGTCGCTAGGAACGAAGTTAGCAAGGAGCTTCCATGCGGAACCAACGTTTACAGGTGTACCGTCGGAAAGAACAACAGAACCTGTGTTGAACTTAATCTTGCTGATGGAAGATACTGTAGGCTTAATAACCTCAGCAATCTTAACTGTCTGTGTAGCTTCGTCAACATAACCGATTACGTAATCTTCGTCAACGAACTCAGCACCAACTACTGTTGCTTCGTTTGTATAAACGTAAGGAATTGCTTCATCTAATGTGCTGTCTGCGAAGTCATAATCTTCATCAGAGTCAACCTGGAAGAGGCTGTAAGGCTTGTAATCAATGTAGTCATATACGCCGTCGCCGTCTACATCGTAGAGGTCAGCTTCGTAAAGACCATCATAGTAAACCTGTGTGAACTTTTCGAGAAGTTCTGTAGCCTGTGCTGTGAAGTAGTCATCAGTAAGGTCAGGCCATGTAACGATGTTGGAGAAACCATATTCGTCAACGCCGAGAGTTGCTACGTAGAAATCTACGTCATCATCGTTTTCGAGATCGAAATCGATTTCAGCGATGTTGTTTTCGTTTCTCTGGAGGTACTTGAGTTCATCATCAGCGTCTGTTGCATAGTTAGGCTTGATGTATGTGTAAGGAGCGTTGAAAGCATAGATAACTTCTGTTCCGCTTGTAATCTTACCAGAGAGAAGCTTTGCATCTGTGCCTTCATAGTAGCTTTCAGCCTTGTTGGAAGAAACTGTACCGAGCTTGAGGTCGGAAACTGTCTTCTTAACCATGTTGCAATCAGCGTAGAGAACCTTTTCGATTTCTTCGCCGTCTTCATCAGTTGTGATGAACATTGTGAATTCGCCGAGGAAGTAGTTGTCGAGTTCATCTGCTTCGAGACCGATATCAGCGGGTTCGAGGTAGCAGTAGTCAGGAACGAGATCTACTTCTGTTTCGTCGTCGTTAGCAACGAGTGCAAAGAAGATTGCATCATAGCCGAGGTCATATGTTGCTTCTTCATCTCCTACTGCATAGTGAGGAGTAGCAACTGCCTGATACTTAACTTCCTTAACACCGAAGTGCTTTTCGCAAAGTCTGTCGTATGTTGTGATTTCCTTTACATACCAGCCGTCGTCACCGTCAGAAACGATTCTTTCATCAACTGTAGGAATAGCTGTTTCTGCGAAGAATGCATTGTAAAGAAGAACTGCCATGTCGCCTCTTGTGAGAGCGTCTTCATAGCCGAGTTCAGAAGGAAGACCAGCGTCAAGTTCAACGCCTTCCTGTTCAGCTACATCAATGTAACCGTGAGGATAGATGAGATCTTCTTCTTCTTCGTAATCAAGTGCACGAACGATCATTGTGTATGCATCCTGAAGTGTGATTCCATTCTTGGGATGGAATGTTGTGTCGGAAGTACCGTTGATGATACCCTGTGCATTAGCCCAGCTAATTGCATAGAAGTATGTAGGATCTTCAAGGTCAACGAACTTCGTTGTGTTGGATGCGTTTGAGGGAGCATTCTTGCCGCCCTTCATGAGTCTGTACATGAAAAGTGCAAACTGTTCACGAGTAACAGCCTGTTCAGCACCGAACTCAGTTTCGGAAACACCCTTTGTGATTCCCATGTACTCGAGAAGGTTTACTGCATTAACGAGTGTTTCGTTTTCAGCATCAACATCCTCAAAGTTTGTAGCTGCAGTTGTTGTGAAGCTCATTGCGCTTACAACCATCATCACTGCAAGTACGAGTGTAAGAAATTTCTTGAAATTTCTCATGTGAGTTACCTCCTGTAAAAATTTTTTGTATAGCAAAACTTTTTCGTTTTGTTACGATATTATCATAATACAAGTATTTGGATTTTGCAATACATTTTTTTGAAGTGTAACACAAGTGTAACATTCGACAAATTTTATATTGCTTTTATTCTTCATTTTATATCCTTTTTACTTGCATGCTTATTTTACAATTAGGTGATAGGAAAGATGCAGAGTCATAACTGTTTTTTTATGAATTCAGCATTATCATCTATCGGTTTTGAACCATCTAACTTTATCACCCTACATGAAAGTGTGTTCAACCACTTTTCAATTTTTTCTGTTGTACGAGCTGCAACAAAATTATGAAAAACCTTTTGTTGCTCGTACATATCCCCACCTTTTAATACTCTTTCACCAAATCTGTCATACTCTCGCTTTTTTATTCGTGAAAGGCGAAGTTCAACAGGAGCAGAAAGATAAATAACATAATCATAAAACGAATTTATTTTATCTCCAAGGTCTCCTCGTGTTGCGATAAGCACAACATTTTTGTGTTGTTCGATATATGAGGTAATAAATTCTCTTACTTCCTCATCAGTACGACTTTTAGAAAAAGGGATATCTGATTTCAAAAAATAATAATCTTCATCATTAAGAAATTGAAAACCAAGTGCGTTAGCTAATTTTATTCCAAGCGTTGTCTTTCCGCTACCATTAAGTCCGCAAATCAAAATTACACTCAAAATTATTTCTCCTTAGTTTTTGCGGTAGTTACAGAAGCAATAAGTAATCTTCTAATTTTACTGCATTTTTCATACATATCAGAATATTCATACTCGGTTATCATTTTAGTGTCTTTAAAAAGTCCTAACCAATAATCGCTTTCATAACATTCTTTTAATGCAATTTGAAATTTATTTATAAAGTCAGCTTTACTTGCAGCATAATTTGCTTCATGAATATTTGCACCAATACTTGTTCCACTTCTTAAGAGTTGATTCAACAACACATTACTTCTTCTGTTTTCTTTGATTTCAGTACAAAGATTTATAATATCAACCGCAAATTGTTTCGACAAATCTACAAGTTTATTCTCTTTCATATCTTTTCTCCATTAAATGAATTGACAACAATCGTTGTCATGAATTGGCGTTCCGCCATGAATTCTCGCTTACGCTCCATGAATTGAATTGCTTTTAAATGCACTTTAGTGCAATTCATGAGCCGCAGGCTCAATTCATGAAATCGCAGATTTCAATTCATGACGAAGGCAATTCATTGATTTCAAGCTTTGCTTGAAATCATTATACCATATTACGCAGTCAATGTCAATTACAGTAACGTTACACTTAAGTTTCACTTATGTTTCAATGTAACAGAAAAAGCGGCAACTGTAAATCAGTCACCGCTAATCTTCATATTATTTATATTAGAGAGCAGCCTTTGCCTGTTCAACGAGAGCTGCAAATCCTGCCTTATCGCTAACTGCGATTTCAGCAAGCATCTTTCTGTTGAGTGTTACGCCCGCCTTCTTAAGTCCGTTCATGAATGTTGAATAGTTCATGCCGTTTACCTTGGCCTGTGCAGAAATTCTGGTAATCCAGAGCTTTCTGAATTCACGCTTCTTAAGCTTTCTGCCTACGAATGCGTAGTTACCACTCTTCATTACAGCCTGTTTTGCCATCTTGAAGTGTTTGCTCTTTGAGCCCCAGTAACCCTTAGCTGCCTTTAAAACCTTATTACGTCTCTTTCTTGTCATAAGAGCGCCTTTTACTCTTGCCATTTATGTCACTATCCTTTCAAATTTCAATTTTTACTGCTGTGCTCAGTCGCTTATGCGTAAGGAATGAGCTTCTTTACTGTAGATGCAAAGCTTTCGCTGAGAATTGCACCGCCTCTGAGCTGACGCTTTCTCTTAGGAGTCTTAATTCCGAGCTTGTGACGTCTTAATGACCGGTTATACTTAACCTTTCCACTCTTAGTAACGCTGAAACGCTTTGCTGTAGCCTTGTGTGACTTCTGCTTTCCCACTGTGATAACATCCTTTCAATTATAATTTTCAACCTGTGGTATGACCGTTTTCTTTTTGCCGTGGTTATTTTTTTGCTCCTCCGTTTTGCGGAAGATTGAGCTTTGAATTGACAAACATAATCATTTGACGTCCGTCAAGTGCCGGAGCCTTTTCGATTACGCCAAGGTCAGTACAAGCTTCGCCGAATTTTGTAATGACTTCAAGACCGATTGCGGTATGGCTCATTTCACGTCCCTTAAACTTTATACAAACCTTAACCTTTGCTCCGTTTTCAAGAAACTTACGTGCATGCTTAAGCTTTGTTTCAAAGTCGTGGGTATCAATGCGGCAGGAAAGCTGAATTTCCTTGATGTCAATGGTTGTTTGCTTTTTTCTCTGTTCTTTTTCTTTTTTCTCTCTTTCAAATCTGTACTTTCCGTAGTCCATTATACGACACACGGGTGGTTCTGAGTTGGGAGAGATTTCAACGAGGTCAAGACCTTTTTCGTAAGCCTTTGACAATGCGGCACTTGTTTTCACCACACCAATCTGCTCACCGTTTTCGTCGATTACTCTGACTTCTTTGGCACTTATTTCTTCGTTGATAGAAAGCTCCTTTGTTGCTATAAATAACACCTCCAAAAAAATTACCTTTCGGCAGGACAAAAAAACGAAGGTCATACAACCCTCGCAAAACAACAACACCACAAACAGTTCTCCCTTCGGAAAACTATCGGATATTAACCTTACGTCCCAATTAACGTCGGGTGAGATTGCTCTGCTTCTTTGTCCCAAGTATAATAACACACTTTTTTCCACTTGTCAAGTGTTTTTTTAATTTTTATCAAATATTTTTATCAGAATTTTTCGGGCAGCACCAATTCTTGATGCCGCCCGCATTTACACAAGTATTAATTCATAAATAATATGTAGATTTTAATTAAGTTTTCTCTTCATTTTTCTTGAGCTGATAATCTGTTCAACTGTAATTGTCGCCACAACAGCAAGTCCTACAGCATCAGTAACAAGTCCCGGATAAATCATAAGAAGTCCGCCAATAATAAGAGGGATAATCTCATAAACCTTTAGCTTTCTGAACATAAAACCTTCAAGTCCTGCGGATATTGCAAAAATACCAACCAAGCTTGTCACTATTATAAGCACAATCTCAAGTGCTGTAGCCTCTAAAAACAGCATTTTTGGATTAAGTGCGAACATATAAGGAATAATAAATGCCGCAATAGCAAGTCTTGTAGCTGTTACACCCGTTTTGAACGGATTGGAGCCGGCAATGGCACTTCCCGCATATGCCGCAAGAGCAACGGGAGGGGTAATATCAGCAACTATACCGAAGTAGAATACGAACATATTTGCCGCAAGTATGGGAATATTAAACGAAGCGAGGATAGGTGCTGTGGTTGTTGCCATAATTACATAATTTGCGGTAGTAGGAACTCCCATACCCAATATGATACAGGCAATCATAGTCAAAAACAGTGCAATAAATATATTTCCGTTTGCTACTTGTTTTACAATGCTTATAAAAGTAATTCCAAGACCTGTTGCAGAAACAACGCCCGAAACAATTCCCGCAATAGCACATGCTGCCGCAACACCCATTGTATTTCTTACGCCGGTTTCAAAGGCATCCACCGCAAGCTTTCCTGATTCTCTGGTATTTTTATTTACAAATGCAAGTACAACATACGCAAGTCCCGACAGAAGTCCTGCGTTTTCAAGTCCCATGTCATATACAAGCATCAGTACCGCAAACAGCACTACAGGGACAAATATCAGAAGATTTACAGGGTTTGCAAATTTCTTCTCGTCTTTTCTTATTATTCTAACAACATCCATCACAAGCATAATGGCAAGAGTAACTATTATTGCCATACAAGCCGCCTGTGCTGCCGAGCTTCCTCCTGACATCATCGCTACAAGCACAACAATAGGAAGAAGCAAATATCCTTTTCTGAAAAGCAGCTTGAAGAAGTTTGGAATACTTTCTTTAGGCAAGCCTTCAAGTCCGAGCTTCTTTGCTTCAAAGTGTATCATCATAAAGATACCTGTAAAGTACAGTACTGCCGGAAGAATTGCTGAAAGAGCAATAGCAGGATAGGATATTCCCGTATACTCAACCATAAGAAATGCTGCAGCACCCATGATGGGAGGCATAATCTGACCGCCCGTGGAAGCCGCCGCCTCAACCGCTGCTGCAAATTCAGGCTTATAGCCGATTTTCTTCATGGTAGGAATTGTAATAGAGCCGCTTCCAACGGTATTTGCAACTGAAGAGCCTGAGTACATGCCTTCAAGTGCCGAGGAAATAACCGCCACCTTTGCAGGTCCGCCGCTTGCCCAGCCCGCAACAGAATTTGCAAGGTCTACAAAAAAGTTTCCTATACCTGTTTTCTCAAGGAAAGCACCTAAAATAATAAAGAACACAATAAATGTTGAACAAACATTAATAGGCGAGCTGAAAACGCCACCGCTTTGAGTATAAAACAAGTCTGTCACAACTCTTGAAACGACGCTCCATACGTCTATATCAAAGCCTTTATCCGCACAAACAACGTATGCATCATAAACTACAAATGCTCCCGCCACAAACAGAATCGGCAGTCCCACCGCTCTGCGGCACAGTTCAAATATTGCAACTATCGCCACAATACCAAGTACAATCGCCAATGTATCATTTCTTATCTTAATAGGGTTTCTGAGTATGTAATCTGCATTAATTACCCTATAAAAGAATGGTGCCGATGCCGCAACAGCAAAAACAATATCATACCAAGGCACAAAGTTTATCTTTTTTGACTGCTTTTTATATGCAGGATAAATTATAAAGCCGAGAAGCATTACCATTCCCAAAAAAGCAGGCATCGTTTCGGGAAAAGAATAAAATCGTGTTACAAAAAGAAATGCTGCAAACACTAGGAACAAAAATGTTACAACATTTTTCCTTTTTCCCGTAAATTTTCTTGTATTGGATTCACGGTCAAATTCCGCCATCAGCTCTTCTGCTGTTTTTCCGGCAGTTATACCTTCATCCACTTTTACCTGTTTTTCATCAGACATGTAAAATCCTCCTAATCCTATATCGTCATTTACATTCATTTTAGTTCTATCAAGTCTTTGTCAGGCATATAAACTCGTCCGAAAACATTCGGCTCACCTTTACGAATGTATAAACTTGACAATCTTGCCTTTTAGCTGTTCAGTAAAAGCTAAAAAAAACAACACAGCCGTAATCATTATCACAACTACGGCTGCGATTGTATATCTTTTTATTCCGATATTGTTCTGAAGAATTATTCTGCAGTTTCTTCTGTTGCTTCCTCAACCACTTCTTCAACCACTTCTTCAGCAACTTCCTCAACTACATCTTCAGCAACTTCTTCAACTACATCTTCAACAACTTCTTCAACTACAGGCTCACCGTTTTCGTCAAGAACGCCTGCTTCCTTGAAGTACTTAACAGCACCTGCGTGCATGGGAACTTCAGAAGGAATACCCTGAACTGCATTATTAACATCAAGCTCTTTACCCTTTGCATGAACTGCTGTGATAGCATCCTTGTTTTCAAAGATTGCCTTTGTCATAGCATAAACAGTGTCTTCGGTAAGGTCATTGTCAACAATGAAAGTAGCCATAACTGCTACAGTTTT
>JAGBCG010000273.1 GCA_017938055.1 Clostridia bacterium | reverse complement strand
GATTTTATGCAGGATTATAAAAAGAACATATTGAATACGGAAGTAAATGTTCTCAGAAAAGATGAAAGGTTAGATTTTGTTTTTGAAAAAACAGAAAATAATAAGAGCAGTTACAGATTGTTCTTTAACTGTGAAGATGTGTTGTGCTCCCTTGAAAAAAACGAGTCTGGTGCTGAGCATACATATATGCTTATAGATGATTCTCTAAATTTTAATCATGCACATATGAATAGATATTGTCTTGATATGTCATGCACAAAACCCAGACTTTTTCCAAAAAGGATACTGAAGAAAATTGTGTGGCAACCACTCTTTTACGGACTATATTTGTATGAGGATTTTTGCAGATATAATGAAAATTGGAGCTTTGGTGTTAGTTGTAAGGCGGAAAATCTTGAAATAAGTGAGAATGGCTACTTAAATGTAAGAGTTGATAAATGGTTTGTAAAGGAAGGTGTCAATATAAATGACACAACCCTTGCACCTGATGAAACATATGTGATAAATGTTCCGTCAGGAACATATCCCTATAAAAAGCTGGAAAAGTCACTGATTATAGAAAAAGATAAAACTGCATGTATAATTATCACTGTTGAGGGCGAGCAATATAAGGGAAACGTATATTTTGAATGTCCTTTCCTTTGTGATAATGAGGGAAGAAATCTTCTGCCGGAATTTGAAAGAGGAATGTATGGGCTCAAACGCTTTGCGTGGTTTGGACAGAATTTGTCTAAAAAGGAATGGCCTGTATTTGAAATTCAGGTAAACGGGAAAGTTGTTTTTAGTGATGAGGTATTTTTAAAAATACATAATTTTTCACCCATTGAAATTGATTTGCCTGAAGAATGCTTTGAAATCGGAAAAAATAATATCTCGATCATATATAAGAGTGACTATTTAGATACAGTTCCTGTAAAAATTGGTGAAGTTGTACTGCTTGAAAAGGAAATAGAGGATTTTTCTCTTGTATACTGTCCGCAAGAAGTTATAAAAGGAGAAGATGTAAAGCTTTTAATAGAAACACAGAACAATGTTGAGCCAAGCTTTGAGAGTGAAGACTTTTGTCTTGTTAAGAAAAAGGTGTTTGAGGAACATAATCTTCAGATCCTGACGATAAGGAGTGATAAAGAGAAGAATGACCTTTCATTTAAGCTCAGTTTTGGTACAGTAACAAAGACTTATTCCGTTCTGCGATGTATAACAAAGACACCGGATAATGTTATAGCAGGTACGGGTGATATGATATATATTGATGTAACAAATCTTGAGGCAGTAAAGGATTATGTTAAGTGGTATATAAGAAATGATATAGGAAAAATGATAACAATCCGACCTGTTTACCGCTGGGGAGGACAGAGATATGTAAATAATAAGGTCTGGGAGTTTTTCAAAGCCTTTTGTGAAGAAATGGGGCTTTTGTATGTTAACTTGTCAGACGGACGTGATATTCCGGGAATTACGTCAAACCCCGCCTTTAATACAATTAATGGAGAAAATTTTTTGGGAAGACAGCTTCATGAAAGGGACGGACAGCTGTTCTACTGGAGATATCCGTCAAGAGAAGTCAATGCAGAAATGAATGAATTTTTTGACCTTGCTCTTCGTCTTGGCAGGGAAAAACCGGATAATATTGACAGCGGACTTAGAAACCAGAGTATTTCGTGGCATGATAATATGTATTCCCTGAGAAGAAATCTTGCAAAGAGCAGGGATTTAAAGGAAATGCATGATGTTGTTTCATGTGAATTAAGTGATTTAACAAAGGATAATTTTACCCGCCATACAGGACCGTCGGTAATGTTTAAATATTATTATCAGAATGGGTTTAAGTGGACAGGTGCAGAAACCATGGATGGTGCAACAGAAATGCTGCTGATGTTTCTGCGTGGTGCGTCATACGCATACGCAATAGAAAAGTTTGGTGTGCATCTTGCACTGCAGTGGTCAACATATCCGCATGATACAGAACAGCGTTTGAGAAGATATTTGCTTTCGTTGTATATACCGTATATGCATGGTGTTACGGATATAAATACAGAAGAGGGACTTTGGTTTATAGAAGCAAGATATAGCTATTACAATAGACTTTCACAGGTGTGTGAGAATCATAGACAACAAAACAGCAGATTCAATAAGTTTATAAGAACACATTCACGAACAGGAAAGTTCTACACGCCTGTTGCGTTTCTGCATGGCAGATGTGACGGATGGAACGGATTTATAACACCATGTTTATGGGGTATGCCTAATGTGCGTCCGGGTGATGAAAGCCTGTCCTGGAAGCTTCTTTCCTGTTTTTATCCTTTGAATTCATTTGAAAATTGCGATATGGAAAACACCGGATTTATTCCGCCGGATAATGATAAGCCTTTTGGCTTGTTTAGCGGAACACCTAACGGAAATGCAGATGCAGTTCCTGTTGAAAAGGGAGATTTTAAGGATTACTCAGTACTGATATTTGCAGGATATAATATGGCAGATAAAGATGACCTTGACAGAGTGTATTCTTTTGTAGAGCAGGGAGGAACGCTCGTTTGCTCATGGGCTCATTTTACTGATACAACCGAATATGAGGATTTGAAGAATTATAAGCTGAATATTCTTGAACATAAAATAACAAATGCGTTGTCTGACGGAAAGCCGGAATTTGCCACCGATTACGTGGACGGAAAAGAAGTTCTGATATGTAAAAACCTTGTAAACGGCTGTCAGACAGAGGAAAGAACTGACAGTAAAACACCTCTTGTATGCACGTATAATATCGGAAAAGGAACGCTGGTGCTTGTAAATACTCTTTATTATCCTGGTAATAAAAACATATATGATGTATATAAAAGAGTAGTAGAAAGAGTATGTAAACAGGCATATGAAAAAGAGGAGTATAGAGTAAATTGCTCGGTTGATGTTCAGTACACTGTATTTAAACAGGATGATAATTCATATCATTATTACTTAACACCTGTTGACTGGTATAATAACTCAAATGAATTAAGAAAAGCTGAGTTTTTGTGTGACGGATATAAATATGATATAGGTTTGCCTTTTGGTGAGATAACAAAGCTGGTTGCAAAAGATAAAAAGGCACTCTGGCCTGAAAGTGACTCCACAGAAATAGTAGCAGTTGAAGCTAATGGCTTTTATGTTCAAGGCGAGGGAAAACAAATTGTCAATGAAGCTTATAAAGGAAAAATCAGAAAACATAGCGTTGACTTTTCTAATGAAAGCATAAAGTTTGTTGAGTTTCATTCTTAATCACATATGGTTTTGAGAGTATTTGCTTAAAATCGTAGAGTAATATCTCTGTGCAAAATATAAAATAGGGGCTGTAGCAAAATAATTTGTTACAACTCCTAACATATATAAAACGAATAATTATTTGTAGGGGACGATGACCACATCGTCCCTTTTTCAACCCGAATTCATAATTGTCATTCTGAGCGTAGCAAAGCGAAGCCGAAGAATCTGTTATGTGAAAATTTGCACTTAGCTACTGCCTGTGCAGAAAGCAAAGATGTGCAGATCCATCGACTTCGGCACTTTATGTGCCTTCGCTCAGGATGACAGAACGTAGGGGACGATGCCCACATCGTCCCTTTTTATTTGTTGATTTATAAGCTATCTTCAGTCATTTTCAAAGAAGCTGCGAAGCTTTAAAGCATCCTGTGAAATAAAGTGTTTGTCTATAATATTTGTCCACATACCTATAAGCCTGCCGTTCAAAACCGCTGTAATTACAGTGCCGATGCCGATACCCTTGAAAGAGCCGAAGAATGATAGGGAAAGGATAATCGATAGGGTAAGTGAGCTGATATCGTAAAGGAATTTTGTCTTAAATAACGGATAATTATACTTTTTAGAAATTTTCTTTACGAATAATTCATACGCTTCAGGTGAAATGTATGTACCAAGAAGCAGTGAAATTCCAAGAGTGCATAGTGTTAAGCCCATGATAAATAACAGGATTCTCAAAGGCAGACTATCCGGAGAAATGAATGTAAAAATAAAAATAAATCCGTCAAGCAAAAACCCGTATATTACTGCGGTCACAAAGGAAAAAAGGTAATTAAAGCGAAATTTTCCAAGAACAAAGGATAAAATAATAATCAGTAAACCCTGGAAACAGTATTCAGCCATGCCAAATGAAAAGAAGGGGAAAATGTCAGATAGCTTTAAATGAATAAGATAGGCGGGAGAAACAACCATTGACATACCAAATCCAGCTTTTTCGACAATAGATGTGCCGAATGCTAAAATAATAAGTCCAAGAATGTATGATAGCTCTGAGTATAAAACTTTTTTCTTCATATGTACCTCTAAAGTCATGAAAAAGGCTAAGGTTTTAAAACCTCAGCCCAAATTTATATGTTGGATATAAGAGATTTTGTGAGTATTCCGTCGTCGGTAATTGATACATTAAGAGTAAATTCCGGCTTTGCATTGTTTTTAAGGTTTCTCAAAACCATGACAGCACGAAGGTTTTCACCGTCTTTTGAATCATATTCAAAACCTTTGCCGTCGACATTTCCGCCTGAAAGACCATATGTAAGCACTTTATTGCATAAACCATCATCGGCATAGGAGTATAAATACACATCAACTGCATATCCGTAGGGAAGAGTACCCGTTGGGACGTATTTAATAAGGTCTGACGAGGCATCAAAACCTGTAGCACTTGTCTGTAGGATGCCAAGAGCATACTTGTAGCTAAGTGTTTCTACATTCTGACTGTCAAAAAACAGCTTGTCCTCGCTAATAGCCGGACAGTAATCGGTAATAAGACACTTTCTCATGGAAAAATCCATAATAGTGCAAATAACCTTTGCCATCTCGCTTCTTTTAATGCAGCTGTCGGGATTGAAATTGCCTGAGGTGTCACCGTTAAAAATACCGTTGTAGTAAAGCTTTAAAACATATTCACGACTGGAAGACGGAATAGCTTCAAAATCATTTATAAGAGCAGAATAATCGTCATAATAGCTGTCTATGTAGTAGCCGCCTATAATAAAATCATGACCAAGACCGGAAACCTCAGAATAAATGTTTTTTGCTCTCAGGTTGCCGTTAAGCTCAAAGGATTTTGCAATAGCACAGGCAAATTCATGACGCTTCATTGAACTGTTGCATACGCTGTCAAAAACACATGATATGTAGCCGTCAGATATAGAATATAGCCCCATACTTTCGTCAAAAATGCCAAGCTCGTGCATTACCTGAAGATAGCCGCAATACCAGGGCATTTGTGTTTGTGGGGATTTATTCTTAATCTCAGTAAGCTTTTGACCGGCATAAGAATCAAGAGCAAGATAACGTGTAATAACGGCACCGCATTCTGCAAAAGAGAACTCACCGTCAGGGTCAAATTCTGTTTTGCTTTTGCCATTTATAACAGCTTTGCCAATAAGATTTTCAAGATAGCTGTAAAACCAGTCGTCTTGCTTTACGTCAAGAAAATCAGTAACGCTGCTTGCCCCTTGATTGTTGGCAATTTTAACACCCGAATCGGCATTAACGTCAAAAAACGACTTAAAACTTAAGTTTGCAGGAGAAATAACGCAGCCTACAACATAGCATAAAATCAGGAAAATACAGGTAAATCTTTTTTTATAATTCATTTTAGTACTTATCCGTTATTTTTTATTTTGGTTGACAAGAGGGTATACACTTTAATACTACTGCTCTTGCTCTGCAGAAGATGAATCGTCTTCAGTAGACAAATCTTCGCCATTCTGTGAAGAAGCAGAGCTTAAATCACCATCATCAGCAGCAATGTCATGAGAGTTTTCTTCGCTGTTGTCGGACATATCATCATCAGGTGTTATTATATCAGGAGTGATTGGAGTTGTTGGATTGCCAGAGTTTTCGGTATTGTCGTCAGGTACAGTCAAATCTGAATCATTGCCGCCTTGAGTATCATCAGTGTCAGGCATGTTAGAAAACTCTGAGGAGTCATCAGGCTTTGGAATAGGATTTCCGTCTTCGTCAAAGAGAGTTTCATCATCATCTTCTGATTCTTGCCCGTCATCGTCCGGCTTGCCATGCAGTGGGCATATTCTGTTTGCAGCAGCACCATCCTCAACGGGTGCATATCCAGCACTTTCACCCTCAGGAATCGAGTTGATGTAGAAAGGCGTAACTCCAACAGGTGCTTCTAACATATTGGTGTTGCGATAGGTGTAGATTGCGTCTGCGATTTCCACATCACCAAGCTTTAGATGCCTGTCATTTTCGTAAAATAGTGAAACCTGAGTTATACTCTCCTCGGGACAGTAAATGCTTGCGATGCTTTGACTTTCAGTACACCAGTCAACAGTGACATGTGCAGAACAGGTTGATTTTGGTTTGCCCAGATTTTCATAATAATAACCTGTTGAAGATCGGCTTCCTCTGACGTCATTCATGCATTTGTCACAGGGAAGCATACCGCTGTCAAGACAAAATGATGAGGTGGTAAGCTTGGAAAAGTCAAATTTTTTCAAAGGCTCTGTGCCGTTAGCAGCCGCATCAAAATGCCTTTGGTGAACCTTTTCCATAACGTCCTCCCATGCAAGCATTGCGGGATTTGACCTGAATCTGTAAAGACTTTTTGGTATATCGTAACCAAACCAGCACGCACCCACATAATATGGAGTAAAGCCTGCATAGTAAAGGTCCTTGTTGTCATTTGTCGTACCTGTTTTACCGGCACAGTTTATTTTCTGGTCAAGTGTAATTGCAGCAGCAGTACCTGAAGATACAACATTCTGAAGAATCTTGGTCATAACCGTTGCAGTACTTTCGGAAATAACAGTTTGTGGCTCTGTTTTCTTTTCAAGAAGTACAGTTCCATCGGAATTAAGTACCTTGGAGTAAAGACGAGGCTCTACATATGAACCGCCATTGGGGAACATACAGTACGCCGCCGTCATGTCCAAAACCGAAAGACCATAGGTAAAGCCACCTAAAGCAAGAGGAGCGACGGCTCTGTCCGCTTCAACAAGACCGTCAAAATGTAAAGAATTCTGTGCAAAATCATAGGCGTAGTTAACACCTAAGTCCTGCATTATCTTAACGGCAACAGTGTTTTTAGAACGAATAACAGCCTCGTTAACGCTTATTTTACCTTTGTAGGTGTCAGGAGAGTTAGTCGGCCAGTATTTACCCTTTAAGTCTATTGGGTAATCGTCATAAACTGTGGAATAAGAAATAATACCTCTGTCCATTGCAGGTGCATAAACAGTCAAAGGCTTTATAGAAGAACCTACCTGACGCTCACTTTGAGTTGCTCTGTTAAGTTCACGTCTGCCGGTTTTTTCACCTCTGCCGCCAACAAGACCCAAAACATCACCGGTATATGGGTCCATAATTACCATGGCAGATTGAGGCTGAACACCGTCGTTAACAACCTGAAAAGAATTCATGTCCTCAAAGAAATCTTCCATAATTTCCTGAACGTAAGGATCCATGGTTGTGTAAATTTCAAGACCTCCGGAGAAAAGCAGGTCGGAAGCATAAGTCCTTGAATATTTGTATTCGGTTTGAAGATCCTCGATAATCTGGTCTATAAGGGCATCCTTGTAGTAGGAATAAGGCTGAGTAATCTGAGCTTCGATATCTTCCTCAGTAATGTTAATGTCAAGCTCCGAGTTCTTTGCCTGCTGATACTCCTGCTTTGAAATGTGACCAAGCTCGTACATCTTCATAAGAACTACATTTCTTCTCTTTATGTTCTCCTCAGGGTTTCTAACAGGGTCATATTTTGTGGGAGATTTTGGGATTGCAGCAAGAGAAGCACATTGAGCAAGAGTAAGCTCAGAAACGTCGCAGCCGAAATAGTAGTTGGCAGCAGCCTGAACACCGTAGTTGTTTCTTGAAAGATGTATTCTGTTAAGGTACATTTCAAGAATTTCTTCCTTGCTACGCTTTTCACTTAAAGTTATGGCACGGAAGATTTCGGTCACCTTTCTCTGAATGGTGGTGTCGTCTTCTTCGGTTACGTTTTTGATAAGCTGCTGAGTGATGGTAGAGCCACCATAGCTGTCATTGCCTGAGGCAAACTGTAAAACAGCACCGAAGGTTCTTTTCCAGTCAACACCATTGTGCTCAAAGTAACGCTCGTCCTCAATAGAAATAAAGGCATGTATAAGGTCCTTTGGAATATCTGAGTAAGAAACCCATACACGATTTTCGTTGCCATAAATTCGTTCGTCTACAAGCTCT
>JAGBCG010000272.1 GCA_017938055.1 Clostridia bacterium | reverse complement strand
TCGTCTACAAGCTCTACGAATTCTCCGTCCTCGTTTTTGCAGAAAATTTTAGTTGTAGAGTCAAGACTGCCCTCAAGACCTACAATATCAAAGTCTTCGTCAATAAGATAATTCTTAACATATACTGCAAAAGTAGAGCCAATTATAATACCGCAAATTGTAGCCATAAGTAAGAGGGTGAGGAATGTATTAAGCACCCACTGAGCAATTTTTTTAAAGCAAAAGCCTGTAACCCTTGCACTTTTTACAATAGCCTTTTTTGTGGTTGCTTTTTTTATGTTTACAGCAGTATCCACTTTAATTTCGTCGCCTCTGTAACTGTTGTGTGAAGAAGGACGGTTGTTCTGATTGTTGTCCATGATACCTCCAAAGGTAAGATATGTAAGTTTGTGAATAAAACAAGAGTGTCTTAACAATAATAACTGTAAAGGGGGAATTGGAATGAAAGAAAAAAAGGGAAAGCCTTTTGTAAAACTCGTTTTGTATGCCTGTATTCTGATTGCTGTAACAATGCTGACATTTATGGGAATAAAGGTAATACCCCATGGTGTAAGCTATACAGTAAAGGAAGAACAGACAAGCATAAAAGCACAGGCACAGGAAAAGGAGCCAATAGTATACACAGTGAAATCCGTAGGAAACAGAATATGTGTATTTGTAGGATCAAGAGTGCTCTACGAATTGAATGTAAGAACAGAAGATATATCTGAATATGACAGACAACGCTTAAGAAATGGTATTGTAATCACAGATGAATTTGAGCTATATACCATGAAAGAGCACCTTGAAAGCTGAGAATGTATATGTAAGCGGGGGATAATTACCCCCGTTTTTTAGTCGTCACAGCAGTCCTTGGAAGAACAAAGCATGGACATAATAAAAAGTATACCCATTGCTGCAAAAATAATAGGCAAAACCTTAATTTCCTTGTCGCAGTTAAAACCAAATCTGTAAATAGGGCTAAGCCTTTTTTTGCTTTTAAGCTGTAAGTCAATGTTGGCCTTGCTTTTGAAAGAAAGACCGCTCATGAACTTGTAAAAGCTTTTAACTTTTGACGTGCTGTTTTCCAAGGTTGTCATTGCTTTATCCATAGATTTTCTCATTGACATAGTAATAAACTCCTTTAATAATTTGTAAGCACATATAATAACCCCATCATGTATATTATACTACGTTTTTCTGAAAAGTAAACACATATATTTTGAATAATGTTAGAATAACTTGTTTTTTGCAAAAAAAAGACAGCTTAAGCTGTCTTACTTATATGTAAATTCTAGGAACTCTTTTGGAAACGGAGCATAAAAGCTCATAGGCGATTGTGCCGGCGTTTGCTGCCTGCTCAGTGCAGGAAATATATCCACCGCTTCCGTTGCCAAATAAAGTAACAGTGTCAAAAACCTTTGCATTTTCAACAGAAGATATGTCAATCATCATCATATCCATGCAGACTCTGCCGATAATTGGACATTGTACGCCATTGCACATTACATAGCCTTTTGAGTTTGAAAGACTTCTTGGCACGCCGTCTGCATAACCCATTCCCACAACAGCTATTTTCATATCTCTGTCAGCCACAAAATCAAGACCGTAGCTAACACCATCACCTGTTTTCAACTCGTTAATTTCAAGAATTCTCGAATGAAAACTCATAACAGGAAGATAATCAGGGTCGTCCGTTTCATATCCGTAAAGATATATGCCAAGTCTTATGGCATCAAGAGAAAAATCCTTGTAGTTTAAAGAGCCGGCACTGTTGCAGATGTGACGGATTGAAGGGGATATTCCCCATATTTTTATGTAATTTACTGCTTTTGTAAACCTGTCATATTGAAGACGTGTAAAAGATTCGTCATCCTCGGCACTTGCAAAGTGGCTGAATATGCCTTCAACTTCAATTAAAGATTTGTTGTCAGAAATCAGTTTTAAAGCCTGTGTCAATTCGTCATAGCCTGAGGATAAAGCATTAAAACCTGTTCTGTTCATGCCGGTGTTGAGCTTTATGTGTATTTTTACTTTGTCACCCTTGATATCTGCGTTTAAAATGTCTTGTATAAAACCTATAGAGCTTGCGGCAAGTGCAATGTCAAGACTTGCAGCCTCCTTTATTTCATTTGGCATAACTCTGCCGAGAACAAGAATGTTCTTGTCTATATTTGCATCACGAAGTTGTTTTGCTTCTTCAAAGGAGGAAACTGCAAAATAATCACAGCCCGCTTCTTTAAGAGCAGTTGCAACCTCAAGGGAACCATGACCATAGGCATCTGCCTTTATAACACAAATGACTGTGTTGTCAAATTGTTTTTTGGTGTAAAGGTAGTTGTGAACGAGGTTGTCAAGATTGACTGTGCACCAGTTTTTGTACATCATTTCGTGTTCCATATTTACCGTCCTCTTTTTTTTTGTGCCGATTGAAAATCCGTTATTGTAATGCTGACAGAAGAATTTTTGTCCGAAGCATTAAGTGCAATGGGAATTCCTGTTGATAAGGAATAAATTATGCTGTAGTTTATATCATTTTTGGAAAAGGTGACACGTGCATTTCCGTCATCCTCATAAAGAGTAAAAGACTCCTTGTCAAGAGAAGAAATGATAGACGGAATTTCGTCTGAAAACAGAGAAAATAATAAGCTTATGTCACTTGCAATACTTTTTGGGACACTTGCGGGAATCCCGTGAAGCTCAAAAGTAAAAACATCACTGCTTCCTGAACTGTCGCCGCTGACCGCAATAGAAGAATACTCGTCTGGAGAGGTAAAATTCATTTGAATTTTGTCCGAACGCAGAATATCAAAGGAGCCTTCAATGTATTTGTCGTCTGATTCAATCATGTAGTCAGCCTTTGCACCGTAGCTTGAATAAAGCACGTCACAAAGTAAATCCTTGGAGTTTTTGTTTGTGCTGCAGCCGCAAATAAATATAACTGTTGTAATTATTATTGTTGATGATAAAAACAGTCTTGAAAGAGATTTGATAAAGCACCATTCCTTAATGTAAATTAAGGAAGCAGTTTAGCTATTGCCAGAGGTAAATCTGATGGAAGAAAGCCTGATGAAGAAATTTCACTTGAGAGAATATCAGCAGCTTTTGCATGTAAAAAGACAGAGCATACCGCACTGTCAAAGGCAGACATTCCCTGAGCACGAAGTGAAGAGCAAAGACCTGCAAGAACATCACCGCTGCCGCCTTTTGAAAGACCCGCACCACCACAGGTGCAGACTGCAAGCTCACCTTCAGGACCTGCAATTACAGTACAAGCACCCTTCAAAATAAGTACACAGCCATACTGCTTTGAAAAGCTTGTTGCAAGATTTATTCTGTCAGCCTGTATTTCTTCAACACTTTTTCCTGTAAGCCTTGAAAACTCCAGTGGATGAGGTGTGAGAATGGCAACTTCCTTTGCTTCCTTTAATACCATTATATTCTGGCTTACGGCATTTATTCCGTCAGCATCAAGAATTATGGGCTTTTGAGAGGTGGAAATAAGTGAAAAAACAGCTTTTTTGTCGTGTTCACAGTTTCCAAGACCACAGCCTATAAGGATTGCAGTGGCTTTTTGAGAAAGGGAAATCAAATCATTCTCGGCACTTTCACTTGCCGTGTCAATGGGAGAAAAAACGGGTTCTGTCAGATGATGCTGAAGAATTTTGAGTGTGTGAATGTCACGAGCAATGTTCAATAGACCAACACCGCTTCTTAATGCAGCATTTGCCGCAAGAATACCTGCACCGGTCATAAATTCGCTTGCACAGAACATTAAAAGTCTGCCGTAATTTCCTTTGTGAGTGTTTGCAGGCCTCTTTGGAAGTACGCTTTTTATATATTCAAAGTCGGGAATAAGAGCATGCTTTGGAATTTTTTCTTCAAGCTCTTTTGGAAAGCCGATTTTCAAAAGCTGAATCTTGCCGCAATACTCCCTTGCAGGATATGATAAGGTGCCCGTTTTGTAGAAAGCAAGGGTAAGTGTAAGATGTGCCGAGAAAGCAGTGCCCTTAACAGTACCGTCAAGACAGTTTATACCGCTTGGGGCGTCAATGGCAACACGAAGACAGTTGTCATTAGAATTGCAAAGTGAAATAAGCTTTGCTGTGGTGCTGTTCTTTTCTATGCTGCCGTAAAAACCTACACCAAAAATGGCATCAATTATTACGGATGCGTTTTTTATAGCAATAGGTGCTTCATTTGAAGTTAAAATAGTAACGCCCTCTGTAAGCAGATTGTTGTATACAGCTTTTGCTGTTTGTGTTGACGGCTCACAGTCAAAGACATTTATGCAAGTAACGTTAAACCACTCTTTTTTCAGTATTCTGCAAAGCTCATAGCCGTCACCGCCGTTGTTGCCTTTGCCGCATAGAATAACTATGCTGTCTTTAGAGGAAATTTTACCGTAAAGAGCGTTAAAGCATGCCGATGCTGCATTTTTCATTAAAGTAAGCTCGCTAATACCATATTCACTGCCTGCAAGACTGTCGGCAAGCTTTATTGCTTGCGGTGCAACACTGTACATTGCTTTTCCTCCGTTACGTATTAGTTTTAAAAATAAAAGGCTTTCGTGTTGAAACAGACATTCATATCTTTTAAAGGATATTATACTCCAAAACATTGTGATTGTCAATAAAAAACCGGCTTTGCTTTAACAAAACCGGAAAAATATTAAGTTAAATCAGCTTTGAGCATCCAGCGTAAAGGTAATGTCAAGAGTTTCGCCGTCACCATAACCGTTTTCGCTGTCACGGTAGACGGTAACAGTAACTTGTTCACCGGCTCTGGCACTGCCCTTGGCCTGATTGATTTCGTCAACAGAAGTTACTTTCTTTCCGTTGTAGTGGGTGATAATGTCACCACGTCTGAGTCCTGCTTTTGCAGCTGAACTGTTTTTGTCAATCTGTACTACAAGCACTCCAAGCGGAATGTTGTAATACTCAGACTCATCCTCTGAAATAGCACTGCCGGAAATACCGATTACACCCTTGCCGTATGCAAAGTCATCCTGTGTACGCTCGATAACCTTGCCGTGTTCGATAAGCTGCTTGATAATGGGCATAGCACCGTTCATAGGAATGGAAAAACCGATGCCCTCATAGGTTGAAGAACTAAGCTTTAAGGTGTTGATACCGATAACCTGACCACGTGTGTTAATAAGAGGACCGCCGCTGTTGCCGTGGTTAATGGTGGCGTTTGTCTGTATAAGAGTCATAGTTTTCTGATTTGTGCCGTAATCGTTACTGATTTCAACATTTCTGTTTATTGCCGAAACAATACCGTCTGTAACAGTGCCGATAAATTCGATACCTGCAGGACAACCGATAGCAACAACTGATTCTCCAACAACAAGCTCGTCAGAATTTCCTATTTCCATGGGGATAAGAGGGGTGTCCTTGTCGGGATTGATTTTGAGAACGGCAATGTCAGAAAGACTGTCTGAACCCACAATCTGAGCTTCGTATTCAGCAGAGTTGTGAAGTATAACAGTAACCTTTTTAGCATCCTCGATTACATGGTGATTTGTAATAATATAACCATCAGAGCTGTAGATAAAGCCTGAGCCTGATGCCTCAGAAACGCCTGTGCCTGAGCCAAATCCAAAAGGATAGCTGTAGGAAACCTCAACCTGTGAAACAATACCTACGCTTGAGGGAGAGCACTTTGCGGCAATTTGAGGAATGGTGAGAATTTCACCGTCGTACTCGGTTCTGTCAAAAGCAACATAGCTTGAGGAAGAGGCGGGAACACCGGGGGAGGTGATTTGAACACCTTTATCCTTTTGTGAGTCGTCAACAGTAATGGTGGTTGAATCAACACCTAATGTTGTGTTTGTAACAAGCTGATTTGCGACCATTGCAGTAAGCACAAGAACAGAAATGGTAAACACTGTCAAAACAGAGCCTATATAAATCTTAAAGCCTTTGCCGGAATTGGTTTTTT
>JAGBCG010000271.1 GCA_017938055.1 Clostridia bacterium | reverse complement strand
ACATTTAACACTTTTATAATTCACAAAAAATTGTTACCATTATTACCATGAAATTATATTGAGAGGATGCACAGTATGAGCAACGAAATCAATTCCCCAGTTTCAGCACAATCAGAATGTGAAAACACACAGCACCCATCATCTCTTTCTGAAGTAAAACAAGAACAAAGAGTCAAATCCTTAAAAACCTACAACAAGAAAAAAAGAAAGAAGATAATTAAGACAATTATCATTATTCTTATTGTAATTGCAATTCTTGTTTTTGGAGCATACAAGGCAGGCTATCTTGACAAACTGCTCGGCAAAGAGGATTTATCTGCCACAGCAGTTACTACATACACCTTAAACGAAGCAACTGCCTACAGAACAATAACCAAAGTTCTCACAAGTACAGGTACCATTGAGCCCAATGACCAGTACACAATCACAGCCTTAGTTAGCGGCGAAATTTTGTCAGACCACTTCGAAAAAGGCGACACTGTTATTGAAGATCAGCTTCTTTATGAAATTGAGTCAGATTCTCTCGATTCAAACGTAACAAGAGCACGAAACTCTTTGAAAACCGCTCGCACTTCTCTTGAAGAGGCTTACGAAAAGCTTGAAAAGCTAAATGTTGACAGCGACATTACCGGTACAATTCAGAAGCTTCATGTCAAAGCAGGTGACGAAATAAACGCCGGACAGCTTATTGCTGACATTATTGACAAAGATACAATGTCACTTGAGGTTCCCTTTCTTGACGATGACTGCAAAAACATGAGTGTCGGTGACAAAGCAAAAATCACATTTATAGACAGCCCTGAGCAGCTTGAAGGAACGGTCGATGAAATCAGTGCCAACACATATGTAAGCGGTGTGGGAGCAACAATACGAAATGTTAAGATTCTTGTTAAAAACCCCGGCGGTATCACAACATCAACTTTCGGTCTTGCAGAAGTAGGCAATGCAGTCTGCACGTCACACGGCACATTCAACTACAGTGACGAAGGCTCTGTGTATGCCCAAATTTCCGGTGATGTTGTCGATATTTATTACTCCGAGGGAAGCTACATCACTAAAGGAAGCATACTTGTAAAGCTTAAGAGTACTTCGCTTGAAAATCAGATCGAATCATTGGAAATCAATGTTGAAAATGCTCAAACCTCCCTTGAAGACGCACTCGATGCCTATGACAACTACAACATCACCTCACCTATTTCAGGAACCGTAATTTCCAAGAATTACAAGCAAGGTGATACAATCGGCTCAGGCGGCTCTAACAATTCATCACAGCTTGCTGTCATATACGATATGTCGGCACTTAAATTCACAATGAGCATTGACGAGCTGGACATCGACAGCCTTGAAGAAGGACAAGAGGTAATCATAACCAGCGATTCAAGACAAGGAAGCTCTTATTCTGGTGTAATTTCAAACATCAGTATTCAAGGCACCACCACAAGCGGTACAACGGTATATCCCATTGAAGTAACAATAGAAAACGTTGAAGACGAGTCAAAACGCACCATTTCAAAAGACGGTACAGTAAATAAAGTTTATAAAACGGGTATGACAAGCACAGAAAACGAGTATATTCTCACCAGCACCTCAGTTGCAGGCGACGCTTCTGCGTACACCTATTCAGACGGAACAAGTGTTAAACGTGTAAACTACACAGACGGCTTTGATTTATACATTGATGACATAAAACTTAACAAATTTACCGAAAACTCATACATTTTAGGAACAACTGTTTACACATTTACTGACAGTTTCGATACAATGACTGTAGAGGTGCGAAACGAAAAGAAAATGCTCCGTCCCGGCATGAACATTGATGCCGAAATAATTGTTGAAAAGCGTGAAAATGTACTTGCTATTCCTGTTACGGCTGTAGGCAGAGGAAACACAGTTAAGGTACTTAAGAAAAAATCGCAGGATAATTCGGCAGACTCATCAAATGTGCCTATCTCAAGTGCATACGGTACTGCTGACATAGATGAAGAATACGAAACAGTAACCGTTTCTATAGGCATAAGCGACGAGGAATACGTTGAAATCATTGATGGTCTTGAAATTGGCGATATAATCATCATTGACAGTGCACAGCGTTCATCATATCAAAATCAGATGTTTGGAATGATGGGAATGCATACAGGAATGACGGGTGGCATGGACTCTGCTCGTCCTATGGGCAATATGGGCAGCATGGGTACTTCAAGACCCATGAGTAACATGGGCAACAGTATGCCAAGATAACCATGAGGTGACGCATATTGATTACACTTAACGATATATACAAAATCTATGTAAATGGTGACACAACAACCTACGCCTCAAATGGAATAAACTTACACATAGACAAAGGCGAATTTGTTGCAATAGTCGGTCAGTCAGGCTGTGGAAAATCAACGCTTATGAACATTATAGGCTGTCTTGACGTTCCTACTGAGGGCACATATCTTCTTAACGGCATTGACGTAAGTACAATGGAGGACGACGAGCTTGCAGAAATCAGAAACAAGATGCTTGGCTTTATTTTTCAGCAGTACAATCTTATTCCAAAGCTGACAGTAATAGAAAACGTTGAGCTTCCTCTTTTATATGCAGGCGTTGACAGCGACGAAAGGCACGAAATTGCAAAAAAAGCTCTTGAACGTGTAGGTCTTACAGGCAAAGAAAAGAACTATCCCTCTCAGCTTTCAGGCGGTCAGCAGCAAAGAGTTTCTATTGCAAGAGCACTTGCGGGAAACCCATCTGTAATACTTGCAGACGAGCCGACAGGTGCTCTCGACTCCAGAACCGGCAGAGAAGTTTTGGAATTTTTACAGCAGTTAAATGCAGAAGGCAACACAATAGTTCTTATTACTCATGACAACACAATAGCAAAAGCGGCAAAAAGAATTGTACGTCTTCATGACGGCTCTGTCGTTTATGACGGTCCCTCAGACAAAGATGGTGCAGTTGTACAGGCACACGTATCCTTTGACGATGACCCTCTCTTGAAGAATAAGAAGGGAGGTAAAGAAAAATGAGTATTTTTCAATGCTTTATAATGGCATTTAAAAGCCTGAGTACAAGCAAAATACGTTCTTTTCTCACAATGCTCGGTATTATTATCGGTGTTGCTGCCGTCATCATAATTATGGCTCTTGGCAACGGCATGACTGTTTTTATGAATGACAGCTTTGCCAGTATGGGTACTACAAACATTTCCGTCAACATATCAGGCAGAGGCTCATCAAGAACAGTTACTGTTGATGATATGTATGAGCTTTATGACGAAAATAAGGATTATTTCACACATATGACCCCTACTGTCACCACCATGGCTCAGGTGAGAGGACAAGACGGCGAATATTACGTTCCATCAATAACAGGAGCTAACGAAGATTACCTTGCAATCAAGGACTATGACCTTGAAAGCGGAAGCAACATTTGCTACATTGACATTCTGCACAATAAAAAAGTATGTGTTGTCGGTGCTTTCTACAATCACACTGTGTATTCTGGAAATGCCGTTGGTCAATATCTGAAAATTAACGGTGACAGGTATTTGATAATAGGTGCAGTTGAAGAACAGGATGACAAAACCGATGAAACAGGACAAGACAATTTTATTATTGTTCCCTACTCTACAGCTTCTCGCAATCTGTCAAGGTCATCAAATATAAACACATACACCTTTGTTGCAAAGTCGGAAGATATGATTGACAGATGCATCGACATTATAGACAACCGTCTTTATGAAACCTTTAGAAGTGACGACTATTATTCCGTTTCAAGTCTTACAATTATTGTCGACACTATGAATGAAATGATGGACACACTAACCCTTGTTCTTGCGGCAATAGCAGGTATTTCCCTTGTTGTCGGCGGAATTGGTATTATGAACATTATGCTTGTTTCGGTTACCGAAAGAACAAGAGAAATAGGTGTACGTAAAGCTCTGGGTGCAAAAGGCAGGCATATACGTATGCAATTTGTAATAGAGGCAGCAACAACAAGTGCTGTTGGCGGAATTTTGGGTATAGGTCTTGGTATAGGCGTTTCAACGCTTATAAGCAAAACCCTTCTTGCAACACTTGACATGGTTGCAATTCCCACAACTGCATCAATCTTGGTTTCTTTTGGCATATCTGTTGCAATAGGTATATTTTTTGGATACCTTCCCGCCAACAAAGCAGCAAAGCTCAATCCCATTGAAGCGTTGCGTCACGACTAATAATGAGAAAGGATTTACATATGATGAAATATACATACAAATTACTCTTATGTGCTGTTTTTGCTGCAGCAGTAATGTCATTATGTGCATTCGCCATTGAAGCACCCGCTGTCGCAACAACCGAAACAATCAACACCATAAAGCTGCTTGAAATTGCCAATGGTGACGAAAACGGAAACATGAATTATTCCAAAACCGTAACAAGAGCAGAGTTTGTAAAGATGGCTGTCAGTGCATCTGTAAACAAGGAAAAGGCTAAGAACAATTCTGTCAGCTATTCTCTGTTTCCTGACGTAAAAAACACCTTCTGGGGTGCAGGCTACATTTCGACAGCTATTGAAAGTGGACTTGTCAACGGTTATCTTGATGGTACCTTCCGACCAAACAATGACGTAACTCTGGAAGAAGGCGTTACGATAGTATTAAGACTTCTCGGCTACACCACAAGTGATTTCAAAGGAAGCTATCCGGCTTCACAGCTTGAAAAGTATACTGAGCTTGAGCTTGACAAAAACATAAGTGCAGTAAAAGGTGACAAGCTTACCCGTGAAGAGTGTATGATACTTCTTTACAATCTGCTCAACACCAAGAACAAAAGCGGAAGTGTTTACTGCACAGTTTTGGGATGCTCCGCAGACAGCAATGGTAACATAGACTATGCAGCGTTGATTGAAGATAAACTGGATGGTCCGTTTACATCACTATCTCAAGTCGCTTTTAGTGCAAATAGTAACACAGAATACTTTCTTAACAACAGCAGTTGTGCAAAAGAACACATAAAAGAGGGTGACGTTTTATACTTCTCAGATAAAATTAATTCTGTATTCGCCTACAGAAAAACGGCAACAGGAATAGTAGCTTCCTACACACCAAACGGCACAGTTACTCTTGTAGGATCAAAAAGCTACACAGCAGAAACGGCTAATGCTAAAAACAAGTTAGCTATCGGAGGAAAATTTAACGGCGAAAAAGCCTTTGTAACACTTATTCTCGGTCTTAATGACGCAGTTATTGACGTAACCGATGGTGACATATCAAAAATTGGAGATAACGCAGATAATGCTTCCTTAATTTCCATGATTGATGCCACAATAAGCACTCCTATTTATCTTAGCGACACATCCTCTCTAATGTCGTGGCAGAGCAAGCTTCCATTTTCTATAGATGTAGCAACATTCTATATCAACGGTTCTTTGGTTTCATCTTATTCACCACTCATATATGATGTATTATATTATTCAAAGCCCTTCAACTCTCTCTGGATTTACAGAAAAACTGAATCGGGGACAATAAATTCAATTACAACCTCATCAATTACTCTCGCAAGCAAATCACACAGCATTGCGACAGATACTGCAAAGCTTAAGGTTTCAACCTATGGCGAATACAAGGTTGATGACTATGTGACAGTAATTCTTGGAAAAAATGATGAGGTAATTGACATTCTTGACGGAAACATTACAGAAATTGGCAAGAGCGACAACGACTCATCTTATTCAGAGATAGTTTCAACCTCTCTGAAAGGACCCTACATAATCACATCTGACGGAAAGGCTGACAATTTGACTATTGAACTTGAGAAATCACAAATATACTATCTGAACGAACTAATTACTGCATCTGATATCCAGCCTTATGATGTATATTATTTCTCACCCATTCTCAAAACAGTGTGGATTTACCGCGATTCAGCAAGCGGCACTATTGAGTCTATAACTCCCGCTGCTGCTCCCACAAGTGTTACAATGTCAGGCAAAGCATATTCAATAGAGTCTTCACAGGCTTCATATGATTTATCCAGCTTTGGAAGCTTCGGCATCGGCGACAAAGCAACTTTCTTACTTGGCATGGACGGAAAGGTTGCGGGAGTAGTAAGTGTTGATGTTATTTCAAAGATTTATTACGGCGTTGTTACAGACAGAGGAAGCAAAGAATTCACTGAAAAAGACGGAAAAGCTTATACAGCAGACTATGTAACGGTCACGGACCTGAACTGCAACAGCTACACCTATGAGCACAGCAAGAGAAATCTGGGTATCGGCGACATTGTTAGAGTTTCCGTAGGAGAAACTGTTAAGATTACTGAGCAAAGCTCAGACATTGGAAGAAGCGGTATTGCATCGGTTGTAAATGCACTTAACAACAAGAAATTTGCTGATGACTGCAAAATTATTGAAATTTATGGCAGTACCGTTAAGAAGGTATTTACTTCAAGATTTGATGGTGCTTCCTTTGGCATCGACTCATTCTTATACTCATCCTCCATTCTTTATTATAATCTTGATGATGAAGGAAATCTTTCCGAGCTTATTCTTGACAATTTCACAGGTGACCTTTTAGAATACGGAATTGTAACCTCATCCGCTTCAGGACAAATTACATATATGACCTCCAGCACAAAAAAAACTGCGGTAGTTTCAGGACTTGGATGCAGCGAGGGTGCGGCTGTAATCTACAGTGACAACGGTGCTGTAAGCAGCTTCAAAAACCTGACGGGTTATGTAGAAAACCTTGACTTTATAACAAAGAAAGCAGTGTATGACACTAAAGACAAGGAATATTTACTCTCAGAAAATGTAAAAATCTTCCACTGCTATGCCAATTCTTACAAGCTCCTGACGCTTGAAGAGGCTATTGCGGGAAATTATGAATACGTTGCTTACTATGACAAAACTCCCGAAAATGCAGGAAGAATCCGTGTAATTATCGCAACAAATGCATAATAGCAATACAAAAGGCAGAAGAACACATCTTCTGCCTTTCTCATATTAAGAGCTATTCAGTTATTTTCTATATTCTCAAATTCAGCCTTGACAGGCTCATTTTCATCGTCAGGCTGTTCAGGAACATAGTATGAAACAATAAAATATGCTATGAGTCCTAAAATAGAAAACTCCAACAAGGCAGCCACAATTCGTATAATTATCGGGTCAATTCCGAAATATTCGCCAAGACCTCCGCAAAGACCGGTAAACCACCTGTTATTTTTTGACCTATATAATTTCTTCATTAAATCACTTCCATATCAGTTTTATTTATAAGATAATTATATCACGCAAATGTCAATTTGTAAAGAGGAAAATTAAATAACCCTCCAAAAATGAAGGGTTATAAGCTGAGTTTTATTAAAATTAATAGTTTTCTGCGTGTACTTCAAAGTAGCTCTTGGGATGAGCACATGTAGGACATACTTCAGGTGCTTTTGTACCAACAATAAGATGTCCGCAGTTACGACATTCCCAAACTTTAACCTCACTCTTTTCAAATACCTGTGCTGTTTCAACATTCTTTAAAAGTGCACGATATCTTTCTTCGTGATGCTTTTCAATAGCAGCAACAAGTCTGAACTTCTTTGCAAGCTCGTGAAAACCTTCTTCATCGGCTGTCTTTGCAAAGCCTTCGTACATATCCGTCCACTCATAGTTTTCGCCGTTTGCCGCTTCAAGAAGATTTGCCGCTGTATTACCGATGCCCTCAAGTTCCTTAAACCAAAGCTTTGCGTGTTCCTTTTCGTTATCGGCTGTCTTTAAGAACAGTGCTGCTATCTGCTCATAGCCTTCCTTCTTTGCAACGGACGCAAAGTATGTATACTTGTTTCTTGCCTGGGATTCGCCTGCGAATGCTGCTTCAAGATTTTTTTCTGTCTGTGTTCCTGCGTACTTGCTCATTTTAGTTTCCTCCATAATATAATAATCTAAAACAATTATACAACACTGAATTTCAAATGTCAATACCGATAATTATTAATATTTAAAGCTTTCTCAAGTGTTTACGTCAGGTGCTTATCGTAGTAAAGAATAAACGTCTTTTCTTCACCTGTGTTTAAATCAGTTCCGCTGACTGTTGCTCCGTCAAGGCTCATAAATTCCCAGATTGTCATTTGGTCAATCTTGAATTTGAAAATACTCTGCACACCAAAAACAAGCTCAAAGCAGTCACCATCCACGATATTTACATGCCCGCTTCTTCCCACAATCAATTCTTCACCGTCTGTCTTGTCGCTTGCGTACTTTATGTGCGTGTCGTTTAGCTTTGCAGCAATATTCCTTGACTGCTTTGCGTTTTTTGATACTTTGACAAGCTTTCCCTTTACTGCATCAAAGATTCCCATTCATTTTTCCACCCTTTCATATTTAATTTTAACACTAAAGTAGATTCATTTCAAGCTGTACAATAAAATTTTAAAAAAGTTTTTGTCAAGTTGTATAAAATGCACTGTGTTTTTTATAAAAATATCGGCATGAAATATCAAAAAAATATATTGACAAAACAGCAGATTTATTGTATAATATTTTTTCAGAAAGCAGGGCTTTTTGAGGTTCGTCTTTCAATTTCTACGAAAGGTGATTGTAATTATGATGAAGAAGATGCAGATGTCATGTATTAACCATTCATGTGCTTGTTTATTTCCTTTTACATCTGTCATTTTCAATTACTTCACTCTTTCTTCGTTCCAGAAAATTCAGGCATAGCTATTGCTATTTCAGGTGTTGGTATTTCCGACACCTGTTTTTTTAGATAATTAAAATTGTTGATATAGATGTGGAGGTATTTTTTGTGTCAAAAGCTTATTTAATTCTTGAGAACGGCAAGGTCTTTGAGGGCAAAGCCATGGGTAAGGTCGGTGAAACTATCGCAGAGGTGGTTTTCAATACCGGAATGGTGGGTTATCTTGAAACTCTCACCGACTGCAACAACTACGGTCAGATTGTTGTTCAGACATTTCCCATGTGCGGAAACTACGGCGTAATCAGTGAAGATTTTGAAAGCAACAAAGCTAAGGCTGCTGGCTTTGTTGTAAGAGAAATATGTGAAGTTCCCTCAAACTTCAGATGCGAAGGAACTCTTGACAGCTATCTTAAAGAACAAGGCGTTGTAGGAATTTGCGGAATTGACACAAGAGCACTTACAAGAATATTGCGTGAAGAAGGCTCCATGAACGGAATGATTTGCGGTGATATTTCTGATATGGACAAGCTTCTTTGCAAAATCAAACAACACATGCCTTCAAATCCTGTAAAAAACCTTGATATAAAAAACGAAGTTTTTACACATCCCCTCTCAAAGTTCAAGCTTGCTCTATTCAATTTTGGTTGCGGAAAGAGCGTTATCAACACCTTTACAGAGCTTGACTGCGACATTCATTCCTTTTCTCCCGACAGTACTGCCGAGGATATATTTGCAATAAATCCCGACGGTATCATAATCTCTGATGGTCCCGGTGACCCCAAGGACTGTATGGAAGCAGTTTCACAGATTAAAAAGCTCATTAATAAGAAAATCCCAATGTTTGGAATAGGTCTTGGTCATCAGCTTATTGCTTTGGCAAAGGGAGCTGACACATATAAGCTTCATTACGGTCACAGAGGTTCAAGCGGTCCTTGCAAGAACACTGAAAACGGCGTTTTGAGCATTATTACTCAAAATCACGGCTACTGCGTTGACAGAAGCTCACTTAACTCTGATGCGATTGTTGCTTACGAAAACGCCAACGACAAAACCATTGAGGGCTTAAAATACAAAAATGAGCCAATATTTACATATCAGTTCAGACCGGAAAAAGCTCAGTATGAAAAATTCATTGAAACATTAAAGGAGGTAAACTTCAATGCCGTTAAATAAAGAATTAAAGCGTGTTATGGTGATAGGCTCAGGTCCTATCGTTATCGGTCAGGCAGCAGAGTTTGACTATGCGGGAACACAGGCTTGCCGTGCTCTTAAAGAAGCAGGTCTTGAAGTTATCCTCGTAAACTCAAATCCGGCTACCATTATGACAGACAACATAATGGCAGACAAAATATATATTGAACCACTGAATCTTGAAACAGTTAAGCGTATTATTGAAAAGGAACGTCCGGACAGTCTTCTTTCCTCCCTTGGCGGACAGACAGGACTTACTCTGTCAATGCAGCTTGCAAAAGACGGATTTCTCGAAAAAATGGGCGTAAAGCTCCTTGGTGCAAAGCCTGAAACCATTGACAAGGCTGAGGACAGGCAAATGTTTAAAGACACAATGGAGTCTATCGACCAGCCTATTATTCCGTCAAAGGTTGTAACTGACCTTGACAGTGCCTTGGCTTTTGCCGAAGAAATTGGTTATCCAGTAATTGTACGTCCTGCGTTTACTCTCGGTGGAACAGGCGGTGGTATTGCTGAAAACGTAGAAGAACTTACCGAAATCGGTACAAACGGTCTTCGTCTTTCCCCCATTACCCAGATTCTTGTCGAAAAATGTATCTCAGGCTGGAAAGAAATTGAATTTGAAGTTATCCGTGACAGCAAGGGCAACTCCATTACAGTTTGTTCTATGGAAAACTTTGACCCTGTTGGTATTCACACAGGTGACTCCATTGTTGCAGCTCCTGCTCTCACTCTTTCAAGCAAGGAATACTCCATGCTTAGAGAAGCTGCTCTCAAGATTGTTAATGCACTTGAGGTTGAGGGCGGCTGTAACTGTCAGTTTGCACTCAAACCCGATTCCTTTGAGTATGCCGTTATTGAGGTTAACCCAAGAGTTTCACGTTCTTCCGCACTTGCTTCTAAGGCAACCGGTTATCCTATTGCAAAGGTTGCAACAAAAATTGCAATAGGCTATACTCTTGATGAAATTCAAAACGCTGTTACAGGCAAAACTGTCGCTTGCTTTGAGCCTACAATCGACTACGTAGTTGTTAAGTTCCCAAAATGGCCTTTTGACAAGTTTGTATATGCAAAGAGAAAGCTCGGCACACAGATGAAAGCAACGGGCGAGGTTATGTCCATCGGTCAGTGCTTTGAAGAAGCTCTCATGAAAGCCGTTAGAGGTGCTGAAATCAAGCACATGAGCTTAAATCAGGACAATCTGTCAGAGTTTTCTGACGACGAACTTCTCACAATTCTCAAGGAATGTACAGACGAGCGACTTTTCATTATATATGAATTCTTAAAGCGTGGAAAAAGTGTTGAATACATTCATGACATTACAAAGATTGACGTATTCTTCCTCACAAAGCTCATGAACATTCTTAATATGGAAAGAACACTCATGAAGGGTGAGCTCAGTGACGAGCTTTACATGCAGGCAAAGAAAATGGGCTTTCCCCACAAGCACATTGAAGCTCTTTCCGGTTGCAAAATTCAGAACAAGAGATATGCTTCCTTCAAAATGGTTGACACCTGTGCTGCGGAGTATTCTGCTGAAACACCCTACTTCTATTCCACATTTGATGAAGAAAACGAAGCAGCTGAATTCCTTGCAAATAAAAAGGACAGAAAGAAGACCATTATAGTATTCGGTTCAGGTCCTATCAGAATCGGTCAGGGTATTGAATTTGACTATGCATCAGTTCACTGTGTTCGTTCCCTTAAAAAGCTTGGCTATGAAGTTGTTATTGTAAACAACAATCCCGAAACTGTTTCAACAGACTTTGACACGGCTGACAGACTTTACTTTGAGCCTCTTACTGATGAAGATGTAATGAGTATTATACAAACTGAAAAGCCCTACGGTGCTGTTGTTGCTTTCGGCGGCCAGACTGCTATCAAGCTTACAAGCTTCCTTGACAAAAACGGTATAAAGATTCTTGGTACGGGTGCTGCGAGCATTGATGCGGCTGAGGACAGAAAGATATTTGATGCACTGCTTGAAAAGCTTAACATCAAGCGTCCTGTTGGTGCTACGGTATTTACCGAAGAAGAGGCACTTATGGTTGCTGACAAAATCGGTTATCCTGTTCTTATGCGTCCGTCCTATGTTCTGGGAGGTCAGAACATGATTATTGCACAAAATCCCGATGACATCAAGGAATACATGAAGATAATCCTTACTCACACTGACAAGAATCCAATCCTCATTGACAAGTACCTCATGGGTCTTGAAATTGAAGTTGATGCCATCTGCGACGGCAAGGACATTCTTATTCCCGGTATCATGGAGCACGTTGAACGTACAGGCGTACACTCCGGTGACTCTATTGCCATATATCCTGCAAAGAGAATAAGCGACAAGATGCGTGAGGAAGTTCTCGACTGTACAAAGAAATTAGCTGTTGCTCTTGAAACAAGAGGTCTTGTAAACATTCAGTATCTTATAAACGATGAACAGCTTTATGTTATCGAAGTAAATCCCCGTTCTTCAAGAACAATACCTTACATAAGCAAGGTTACAGGCATACCCATGGTTGACCTTGCAACAAGAACAATGATTGGCAAGGAAACCGAACCTGAAAAGACTGAGAGCCTTGAAAATATGGGCTTTGGTACAGGCATTTATCCCGACTCTCCTTATGTTGCAGTAAAAGTGCCGGTATTCTCCTTTGAAAAACTACACGGTGTTGACAGCATGCTTGGTCCTGAAATGAAGTCTACAGGTGAAGTTTTAGGTATTGCAAGTACAATTAAGGAAGCAATATGCAAAGGTCTTATCGCTGCTGGCTACAAGATGAACCACACAAAGGGCGGCGTTCTTATAACTGTAAGAAACAGCGACAAACTTGAAATAGTTGACGTTGCTGAAAAGTTCCATCAGAACGGCTTTAAAATTT
>JAGBCG010000270.1 GCA_017938055.1 Clostridia bacterium | reverse complement strand
AGCACGGTCAGAAGATTGAGAATGCGGCGGCAGAAAGCGGAATTTCACCTCAGCAGTATGTTGATAATATTACGGGCGAAATGAAGAAAATCTGGGAGAAAATGAATATAAGCTATGATAGATTCATCCGTACAACCGACGACTATCATGTAAAGGCTGTTCAGAAAATCTTCAAAAAGCTGTATGATAAGGGAGATATTTATAAGGGTGAGTATGAGGGCTGGTACTGTACTCCCTGTGAAAGCTTCTGGACAGATACACAGGCAAAGGACTGTAAGTGTCCGGATTGTGGCAGACAGGTTTCACGTGCAAAGGAATCGGCGTACTTTTTGAAGCTTTCAAAATATCAGAAGCCTCTTGAAGAATATCTTGAAGCAAACCCTGACTTTGTTGTTCCTGAAGCTCGCAAAAAGGAAATGATAAACAACTTTATAAAACCGGGTGTTCAGGACCTTTGCGTGTCCCGTTCCACATTCAAGTGGGGTGTGCCTATTGAATTTGACCCCGGCCACGTTATTTATGTGTGGATGGATGCACTTATCAACTACATAACGGCTATAGGCTATGATGTAGATGAAAGCAGTGAGCTTTATAAAAAGAACTGGCCTGCAGACTTGCAGATTATAGGTAAGGATATTTTGAGATTCCATACTATTTACTGGCCTGTTATTCTTATGGCACTGGGTGAACCTATGCCTAAAAAGATTCTTGGTCACCCGTGGCTTCTCAGTGGCATGGATAAAATGAGTAAGTCAAGAGGAAACGTAATGTATGCCGATTATCTTGCAGACCTCTTAGGCACAGATGGGGTGAGATATTATGTGCTTGCCGAAATGCCTTTCCTCAATGACGGCTCAATCACATATGAAATGCTTGTAAATAAGTTCAATGCCGACCTTGTAAATACTCTTGGAAATCTTGTCAACAGAACCGTTGCAATGGTGAATAAGTATTTTGGTGGTGTTATTCCAACACCTTGCGAAGTTGACACAGAGCTTGACAACGACCTTATTTCTACAGTTGAAAACGGATATAAAAAGGTAACGGCATCCATTGAGGATTTGCACATTGCAGATGCAACGGATGAAATCATGGCAGTGCTCAGACGTCTTAATAAGTATGTTGACGAAACAGCTCCGTGGGTTCTTGGTAAGGACGAAACAAAGAAAGACAGACTTTCCACAGTTCTTTATAACCTTGTTGAAGGTATAAGAATTTGTGCAATTATGCTCTCACCCTTTATTCCCGATGCGGCAGACACTATAATGACTCAGATTTGCTCAAGTGATAATAAGACACAGCTTAAAATTGAAAACTGGTCAGATGCAGAAAAGTTCGGTTATGAATATGAGGATGGTGCAAAGGTAACAGCTACTCCCACACCTTTGTTTATGAGAATAGACGAAAAGGAATTTGGTGCACGTCTGGAAGCTGACAGACTTGCTGCTGAAAGGGCAGCAGCTAAAGAAGAAAAATCTAAGGCAAAGTCTGAAGAAAATAAGGAAGAAGCAGCAGAGGAAGTACAGGAAATCACCATTGACGACTTCTGTAAGGTTAAGCTCATATGTGCTAAAGTTCTCGAATGTGAGCCTGTGCCAAAGTCCGACAAGCTCCTTTGCCTGCAGCTTGATGACGGAAGTGGAAAAAACAGACAGGTAGTGTCGGGCATTGCAAAGGCATATACTCCAGAGCAGCTTATAGGTAAAAAGGTTGCACTTGTTGCAAATCTAAAACCTGTAAAGCTCAGAGGCGTTGAATCCTTTGGAATGATTCTTGCGGCAAGTTCAGGGAATAAGCTTTATGTAAACTTCCTTGATGATGAAATACTCACCGGCTCTGAAATAAGATGAGAATATTTGATTCGCACGCACATTATGATGACGAAAAGTTTGACGGTATCCGTGAGGAAATACTGAAAGAAGTTCATGCATCTGGCGTTGAAAAAATATGCAACATTGGTGCAAGCCTTTCTTCAAGCAGAACAAGTGTTGAGCTGTCAAAAAAGTATGACTTTGTGTATGCCGCAGTAGGTGTTCATCCCTCGGATGCAGTAAAGGACATGCAAAATCCCGATTGGCTAAGTGAGCTTGAGAGAATGTACACCGAAAATGATAAAGTGCGAGCAATAGGTGAAATAGGTCTTGACTATTACTGGACACCTGAGGAAAAGGAAGAACAGAAGGTTTGCTTCAGGGCACAGATGGCACTTGCACAAAAATTAAAAGCTCCTGTCATCATCCATGACAGAGAAGCACATGGGGATGTTCTTGAAATAATGAAGGAATTTCCCGATGTAATCGGTGTTGTCCATAGCTTTTCAGGCTCTTTGGAAATGGCAAAGGAAGTTCTGAAGATGGGATATTATATCTCGGTTAACGGCGTTACCACTTTCAAGAATGCACGTAAGATTGTAGAAATAGTGGAGTCGCTGCGTGAGCTTCATCCCGACGGACTCAGTCGTTTGCTTGTGGAAACCGATTGTCCCTATCTTACACCTGTTCCTCACAGGGGAGAGATGAACAGGTCGGATTATATTAAATTTACCGCAGAAAAATGCGGTGAACTTTTGGGAATATCCGCAGAGGAGTTTTGTGAAATCACATATAATAATGCCGTGAGGTTTTACGGATTGTAAAAATAAACATAAGGAGTGTGAGTATGAGAAAAATTTTTAATGCAAAAAGTATTTACGTTATATTTGCACTCTTTGTTTTTTCACTTGCAGTTACATATATTGATGCCTTTGTGCATCCGCCGTATTTTTCTAAAATACCAATAAAAATACTGTTTTTTCTGGTGCTTCCGCTGCTTTATTTTGCATTTAATAAGGAAGCCTTCGGTGACTTTAAGTCACTTTTCATATTCAGAAAAAAGGGACTGGGGATGTCCTTGCTTCTGGGAGTTGGAATTTATGCCGTGATAGTGGGTGGATTTTTCCTTACAAGAGGCATTTT
>JAGBCG010000269.1 GCA_017938055.1 Clostridia bacterium | reverse complement strand
GGTGCAGATAAACCTGTAAAGCCAAACAAGGAGTGTGTGGACGCAGCCTTGTCAGCACTGAAGGTATCACACAAGGATGCTCTGTTTGTCGGCGACTCGGGCGTAGATGTTGCAACAGCAAACAACTCAGGACTTGTAAGTGCCGGCGTCACATGGGGCTTTCATGGTAAAAACAGCTTTAAAGACCTTGTTCCCGACAATTACATTGACAATGTAAACGAGCTTTACACCCTTATTACCGGCAAAATATACTGATAAGAGGAAATATTATGGAGAATTTAGATACAATTTTTACACAGTCACGCAAGGCGTCCCTTTCACTTTCGCTTATGTCCTCCACAAAGAAAAACGAGCTTCTTTCTAAGGTTGCAGTTTGTCTTATTGAAGATTGTGAGCAAATACTCAAAGCAAACCTTATTGACATACAAAATGCCAAAAATGCAGGACTATCAGACGCTATGATTGAACGTCTTACCCTTACAAAAGCAAGAATCGAGGGTATTTGCGGCGGAATAAAAAAGGTATGTGCCCTTGAAGACCCCATTGGAAAATATTCTGCAAGTGTGCGTCCTAACGGACTCGAAATAAGGAAAGTATGCGTTCCTTTGGGCGTTGTGGGAATTATCTATGAATCTCGTCCCAATGTTACAGCGGACGCTGCATGTCTTTGCTTGAAATCGGGAAATGCATGTATTCTGAGAGGCGGAAAGGAAGCCATTAATTCAAATATTGCCATTATGAACAGCATACGCAAGGCTCTTTCATTATTTGAGCTTTCGCCCTACTGCGTAACTGTACTAAGCGACACCACACGTGAGTCTTCCAAGGCTCTGATGACGGCTAATGGTAAAATTGACGTTCTCATTCCAAGAGGAGGAAAAGGACTTATTGACAGTGTTGTACAAAACGCTACCGTTCCCGTAATAGAAACGGGTGCAGGCAACTGTCACGTATATGTTGATTCTTCAGCAGACCTTCACATGGCAACACAGATAACTTTCAATGCAAGAGCACAAAGGCCAAGTGTCTGCAACAGTGCTGAAAATCTGCTTGTGGCAAGGGATATTGCAGAAAAGTTTTTGCCAATGATGCAACAAAAAATGAAAGAAAAGAATGTTGAGTTAAGGGGCTGTAAGCAAACCTTACGAATTCTTCCCAATATTACAAGAGCTACTGACGAGGATTTTTATACAGAATATAACGACTATATTCTTTCTGTTAAAGTAGTAGAAAATGTGCATGAAGCAATAGAACACATCAATTCTCATTCCACACATCACAGCGAAGCTATTGTTACACAATCAGAAGAAAATGCAAATCTTTTCACCTGCTCCATTGACTCGGCAGCAGTATATGTAAATGCCTCAACACGCTTTACAGACGGTGAAGAGTTTGGACTGGGAGCGGAAATAGGTATTTCTACCCAAAAATTACATGCAAGAGGTCCTATGGGTCTTGAAGCTCTTACCACAACAAAATATGTAGTTACAGGCAACGGACAAATAAGAGAGTAAAACATTTAATCCTATATACAACAAAGGAATGATGAATAATGAATACAAACGAAAAAAGAATCGTGGTAAAGGTGGGAACATCCACTCTTACACACGATAACGGCTCGGTAAACATAAAGGAAATAGATCTTCTTTGCAGAATTCTGTCAGATTTACACAACAGTGGCTACGAGGTTGTTCTCGTTTCTTCTGGTGCAATTTCAGTAGGTGTAAGCAAGATGCGTTTGCCCGAAAGACCAAAGGAAATGCGTATGAAGCAGGCAGCGGCATCTGTGGGACAGTGCGAGCTTATGCATCTTTATGACAAGCTTTTCGGGGAATACGGCAATATGGTAGGTCAAATTCTTCTGACCGAGGAGGATATTGAATCGGACTACCGTCGTAATAACCTGAAAAACACCTTTTCCGCACTGATTGAAAACGGCATAATTCCTATTGTAAACGAAAATGACTCTGTAAGCCATCATCAGATTGAGTCGGACAAAAAGGTTTTTGGCGACAATGATACTCTTTCTGCTATTGTTGCCCATCTGTGTGAAGCATCAAAGCTTATAATTCTTTCTGACATTGAGGGACTTTACGATGCAAACCCAAAAACTCACCCTGATGCAAAGCTTATACACAGAGTCGAACATATCGACGAATCTATAACATGTCTTGCTGAGGGAGCCGGCTCAAACAGAGGAACAGGCGGCATGGCAACAAAGCTTGAAGCGGCGAGATATGCAACCAAGCTCGGTATTGACATGTATGTAACTCTCGGCTCAAAACCGCAAAACATTTATGACATTCTTGCGGGAAAAGATGTTGGAACTCATTTTGTAAAGTCATAAAAACCATATGCTTTATTCAGGGGCTGTAACATACTGACAGTCCCTGTTATTTTTTTGTACACAAAAACCGACACCGTTTTTACGATGTCGGCTATATTTTTATATTTTACTTTGCAATTTCTGTAAAATATCTTGTAAGAATCGTCGCAACTTCAGCTCTTGTTGCGTTATCCTGGGGACTTATGGTATTCTCTGTTCTGCCATTCATCAGCCCTTTGCCAACAGCCCAGTTCATAGCTGAAACGGCATACTCTGAAATCATATGGGCATCATCAAAATGCAAATTTTCTTCAAGTGTAACAAAATCCATACCCTTATAAATTGCATATCTGAACAGAATTGTTGCAACCTGCTCTCTGGTAATTAATGCATCGGGAGAAAACTCTGTTTCGCTCATACCGTTGATAATGCCACATTCCTTACCCCAGTCAACTGCTTTTGAATAATATGCATCCTGTGGAACATCTTCAAAGTCTGCCTTAGACTGAACTTGCGGCTCGCCCTCTGCCCTGTACAGAACTGTTACAAGCATTGCTCTTGTAACAGGTGTTTGGGGAGCGAACTCTGTTTCACTAACGCCTTTGAACAGCCCTTGCTTTACAACATATTCCACTGAAGAATAGAACCACTGTTCTTCCTTAACATCTGAGAAAGGATTTATCCACTTTTCCTCGAAAATCCCACCCTCTTCTTTTATTTCACTATCCTCCATAACTTCTTCCTCTTTACTACCGTCATCAACAATACCACCGCCTATTGCAGTATTACTGGAAGCTATAGTCACAATTCCGGAAACTGCATTATTATCAATGTGTTCGCCTGTCTGGTCAATAACAAAAAGCTCCTCTTGCTCATGGTTACATTTTATAAGCACCTCATATTTGCCAGGCTGTACACCATCCATTATGTCAAAGGTAACCGATACAAGCTTTCCGTCACCCGTCACATTTGCACCTGAAAAATTTACCAATATCATTTTATACGGGCTTTGTGTTCCTTGTCCCTTGACCAAAGTAAGTGATGAAAAATCCCCTTCTGTCACAGATTTTACTGCAAGGACTGTATCGTCAAACTCAAGATTCATAGTAATACCTGCAATACCGGGATTGTTTTTCAGCATTACATCAAGTGTTACTGTATCTGTGCCTTTTTTTACTTTTTCACTTGACACACTTATAGTAAATTCATCATAGGCGAATACTGTAACAGCACTTACGCAAACAAGGCTTACTGTCATTAGTATTAAAAACAAAAAGTTTATAATTCTTTTTTTCATTTTTTGCTCCTTAATTCTTCTGCATGTAAATATCTGTTTCTATTTTAAGAATACCACAAGAACGATGCCTTGTCAATGTAAATTTATAGGCATAATAGTACACTTATCTTAAAACAATAAAAGTGTATCCTCTCACACATGGCAAAAGGATACACCTGTAAATTTGACTATAATGTTTTACGATTTTACCAAAGCAATTAACGAAGAGTAATTATGCCATCAAACGCAAGATGTTCAATCACTTCACCATTCTGGTCAACAACCATAAGATTATCTTCTTGACTGTTACTCTTTACAGCTATGTCATACATGCCAGGCTCTGCATCCTCAAGAATGTTAAAGGTAACAGACACAAGCGTTCCATCGCCTGTTACATCACTCACATTGTAAGCCAAAATTTTATACGGACTTTGTGACCCCATACCTTCTACAATTTCAAATTCTGAAAAGTCACCGTCTGTTACAGAAGCAATTTCAAAAACCGAATCGTCAAATTCAAGATTCAAGGTAACACCAGCAATACCGGGGTTGTTTACAACCAGAATATCAAGTGTAACCTTATCTGCACTCGCTCTTACACTCTCGTTTGACACAGCAAGAACAAGCTTGTCTTGTGGGTATTCAACATTAACAGTATAATATGCTTTCTTTCCACTGCCAGATTCAGCATAAATCTTTGCTGTTCCTACAG
>JAGBCG010000268.1 GCA_017938055.1 Clostridia bacterium | reverse complement strand
ACGGCTTTTAACCGTTCCTGTTTAATCATAATTATTTTGCTTTGGTTTCACAGTACATACATCTGTATATTCCTTTTTCACGGTCAGTAAGCTTGAACATATGAACAAGCTCCTGTTCTACTGATGTAATGCACCTTGGGTTTTTACACTTTATAACACCCACAACCTTTTGAGGCAGTGACAGCTTTTTACGCTCTGAAACCTTGCCGTCACGAACAACACTTACTGTAATTCCAGGATCTATGTATCCAAGAATATCAAGGTCAAGGTCAATTAGCTCTGCTATCTTTATAATATCCTTTTTGCCCATTTTAACGCTGTTTGCGTTAAGAATAAGTGCAACATTACTGTCAAGCTCGTAAAGCTTTAAGATATTATACAGCTCTATACCTTTGCCTGGCTTTATATGGTCAAGTACTATACCATTTTCAAGTGGAGTTACTATCATCTTACTTTACCTCCAGCAGCTTCATAATAAGTGCCATTCTCACGTATTTGCCATTGAGCACCTGATCAAAATAACATGCCCTTGGGTCATCGTCAACAGCGGTAGAGATTTCATTAACTCTTGGCAATGGATGCAGCACACAAAGGTCACTCTTTGCACTTGTAAGTTTTTCGGGAGTGAGAATATAGCTGTCCTTTAATCTTATATAGTCAGCCTCATTATAAAAACGCTCTCTCTGCACACGTGTCATATACAGAATATCAAGCTCCGGCATAACCTGTTCAAGACTTGTTACTTCCTTATACTCTATTGACTTTTTATCCAGCACTTCTTCCTTAAGGTACTCAGGAATTTTCAGCTCATCGGGAGATATAAGCACCATTTTTACGTTTTCATAACGTGACAAAGCACCTATCAGCGAATGAACAGTTCTTCCAAACTTCAAGTCACCGCAAAAGCCTATAGTAAAGCCACCCAGCTTTCCTTTTTTTCGCTTAATTGTAAGTAAATCTGTAAGCGTCTGTGTGGGATGATTATGTCCGCCGTCTCCTGCGTTAATTACAGGCACTCTGCTTTTCATTGTCGCAACAAAGGGAGCACCCTCTTTAGGATGACGCATGGCTATAATATCTGCATAACAGCTAACTGTTCTTATAGTATCGGCAACACTTTCACCTTTAGCACTTGACGAGCTTTGTGCCTCAGAAAAACCAAGAACATTACCTCCAAGCTCATACATTGCAGCCTCGAAAGACAGCCGTGTACGTGTTGATGGCTCAAAGAACAGCATTGCAAGCTTTTTTCCGTGACATTTTTCACTATATTTTGCGGGATTTGCAATAATATCATTTGCAACGTCTATCAGTTCATCGATTTCCTGCGTGGTCAGTTCAAGAATATCAATAAGACTTCTCATAACACTACCTCTTCTTTATTTACTTACCTATCCAGCTTTCATCGGAAGGATTATCACGGAATCTCTTGAGTCTTTCAATATCGCTATCAGCAATATAATTCATTTCTGCTGCAACCTCTGCTATTGTGTCAAAGTTTGTAAGGCTTACATTCTTAACATCAGCCTGTGCAAGTCTTTCAATTCCCTTTTTCATGCCATACGTGAAGATGCTCACAATACCAAGCACCTCTGCACCCGCTTCTCTGAGTGCCTCAACAACCTCGATTACGCTTCCTCCTGTTGAAATAAGGTCTTCAATAACAACCACTTTCTGTCCCTTTTCAAGCTTTCCCTCGATTCTGTTCTGTCTTCCGTGGTCTTTATTTCCGCTTCTTACATATCCCATAGGCATATCAAGTATAGCTGCCGCAATAGCCGCATGTGCAATGCCGGCTGTTGATGTACCCATGAGTACTTCAGCTTCGGGATATTCAGCCTTTACTGTATCAGCTATTGCCTGTTCAACAATCACTCTCTGCTTTGGTGCGGTGAGAATGAGTCTGTTATCGCAATACACCGGACTTTTGATTCCGCTTGCCCATGTGAATGGCTGGT
>JAGBCG010000025.1 GCA_017938055.1 Clostridia bacterium | reverse complement strand
GCAGGTCGCAGACCGTAAAATGCATACTGCACATACTTATTTTCCTTGAATTTACTCAGGATTTTCGCAACTATAAAAATTACGATTATTGCAGGAGAAATAAGTCCCAGCGTTGCAAGAATACTTCCAAGCGGACCTGCCGTCTGATAGCCTGCATACGTTGCCATATTAACACCAATGGGACCCGGTGTTGATTCGGATATTGCAATCATATCCGCAACATCGCCCTGTGTGTACCAGCCATGCTTTGTCAGGTCATACAGAAAAGGAATTGTTGCAAGCCCGCCGCCCACTGAAAACAGTCCTACCTTAAAAAATTCAATGTAAAGCAAAAGAAGTGTCGGCATTACCTGTCATCTCCCTTCTTTACTTTCTTTGAATCAGCAATACTTTTGTATACTATCCCTACGACTGCTGCCACAACTACCATTATTACAGGGGAAACTGTAAATGGCAGAAAATATTTTCCAAAAGCAGAAATGACAAACAGCACAAGGAAAATTATAAGTGCAAAGGCATCGGGTACGGATTTTTTCCACAGCTTTGAAATTGCACTGAAAATCAGTATACATACACATACTCTTATACCGCCAAAAGCGTGTTTGATTATTTGTATTTCAGCAAAATTTGTTAATAGTGCCGCTATAAGCATTATTATAATTACAGGTGCTGTTACAAGCCCCAGAGTTGCCGAAATACCTCCTAAGATACCTTTTCTTTTATTGCCGATAAAGGTGGCAACATTTACAGCTATAATACCGGGAGTGACCTGTCCTATTGCATAGTAGTCGGTAAGCTCTGAATCTGTAACCCACTTTCTTTTTTCTGCAAATTCACGTGTGAGAATCGGGAGCATGGCATAACCGCCCCCGAAGAAAACCGCACCTATTTTCAGAAAAGTAAAATATAAATTCAATATTTCTTTCATACAGGCGTCTCCTTTTCGCGAATTTTTTCAAGTACCTGTTCTTTTGTACCACGACACACTACTATGGTTTTATACTCTCCCTTTATAAACATGGAGTTAGAGTATATTCCCTCCACCGTCATTCCGCATTTCTGCATCACACGCAGTGAGGCATTATTTCCCTGTATGCACTTTGCACAAAAACCGCAAAGCTTTAGCTGTTCTATTCCAAACAGCATCACTCTCCGTGCCGCTTCCACCGCAAGGCCCTTTCCCCAGTACTGCTTTGCCAGCACATATCCTATTTCCGCTGTGTTATTTTCAAAATCAAATGACGTAAACCCGCATGTTCCTATAAATTTGCCGTTTTCCTTGAGTATAAGTCCCCAGTCATTGAACACACCGCTGCGATACTTCTTTTGCAGAAGATTTATATAACGCTCGGTTTCTTTTAATGTCTTATGGCTTGACCAGGTAAGAAAGCGTGTAACATCATCGTCACAGGAATACTCATGCATGTCCTGTGCGTGCTCGGGCAGTATTTTTGTAAGAATAAGTCTTTCAGACTCAATGGTTGGGGGATTTTCAAACACTGTTTTTACCTTGTGCTCAAGAGTTCCCTCTTTTGGAGCTTTAAAAAAGTCTGTCAGGGGCATATCTTCTCTCTTTTCTTATTAAAAGCTTATTGATTCATCAAAGCTCTTGCTATGGGCGAATCCTTGTCAAGAATAATTGTGGAGTTGCCGCCTGCTAAAGATGCTTCGAGTGCATCAAGAGCACGTGTGAACTCATAAAACTCCTGTTTTGCGGGCGTATTGTACGCTGCAGCAAGGATATTCATATATTCCGTTTCACCCTCAGCTTTTATGGTTTCTGCTTCGGCAAGTGCATTTGAAACGGTAATACCTGTTATTTTGTCAACCTCATTTTTAATGAGTGTTGCCTGCTTCTCTCCGTCAGCACGGTATTCGGCAGCAATCTTATTACGCTCTGAAATCATTCTTGTATAAACTGCCTGCTCATTATCCTCAGGCAAGTCAAGCTTTTTGATTTTAATATCCATAATCTCAATGCCATAGAAGGTTGTGGCATCTGCCGTGGCATTTATGATGTTATTATTGAAATCATCTCGGCTTGAGCTGTCGGAATTTATAATTTTATCACGCTCAAGCTTTCCCATTTCAGTCTTTATGGCACTGTAGGTGAGCATATTTATACGTGTTTCTGCCTCATCAATGTTTCCAAGGGTTTTATAAAAGGTAAGCGGGTCGGTTATACGCCATGTAACATAGTTGTCAACCTGCATGGTTTTACTGTCGGCTGTAAGCACGTCAGAGGGCTTCATATCATAAAGAAGCACCTGTTTTGGAAAATATATTACGTTGTCGATAAAGGGAACTTTTAAATAAAGTCCGGCCTCTGACACAGTGTTCACAGTCTTTGAAAATCTTACGGTATTTGCATACTGATTTGGTTCTACTGTGTAAAAAGACTGTGAAGCAACAAAGAGTGCAATTATAACGATTAAGGCAACAGACGTGCCGAATATTTTCTTTTTCATCAGTTTGCACCTCCGTCTTTGTTAAAGCTCTCTATCGGAAGAAGCTTTTGTGTTGAGCCATTTTCCGCAGTATCAATGTAAACCTTAGCCTCAGGCAACACCTTTTCTATTGTTTCGTAGAACATTCTCTTTCTTGTAACATCAGGATTCTTTGCATAGCCCTCATAAAGTGCATTGAACATTGCTGCCTGCATAGTAGCTTCATTAATTCTGCTTTGCTTTTGATACTCAGCATCCTTTACAAGTCTGTCGGCTTCCGCTTCAGCCTTTGGTATCTGTGAATTTCTGTAAGCCTGGGCGTTATTGATAAGTGTTTCCATATCCTGCTTTGCAGTTTCAACTTCTTTGAACGCTTCCTTTACTTGTTCTGTCGGCGGTTCGCTGTCCTGAAGCTTTATATCGGTTAGCACAAGTCCAAGGTCGTATACCATAAGCTCCTGTGAAATTCCTTCTTTGATATTGGCTTGTATTTCTCCCTTTCCTGTGGTCAGAATACTTTCAACATCATAAGAGCTTATCACATTTCTTATATGACTTTGTGCAAGACTCTTTAGAATATCATCGGGATCCTGTGAATTATACAGATATTTAACGGGATCTGAAATTTTGTATTCCACGAAAAAGTCGCAGTTTACAATATTGTAGTCACCGCTTATCATTTTACTTTCCTCGTCAACGATTATACTGTCAGATTCAGCCGAATAATAGTCTGCACCCGCATTTGAATTTGTGTCGGTAGAGGAACGGTATCCAATTTCTATTTTTCTGTAAACATTAACGTCCACAAGGGTTGCCTTTTGTATTCCGAAAGGCACTTTGAAATGAATTCCCGAATCTGTTACCGCTGTAACTCTTCCAAAGGTTGTCACCACTGCCTGTTGCTTGTCGTTAACGGTATAAAAGCAGGTCATAACAGCCATTGCCACAAGTGCAATTACTGCTACAAGTATAATTATGCTTTTAAGCTTTTTTGGTGAAAACTGGATTGGATTTTCACCTTTTTTGTCTTCGCTGTGCCACCACTTCTGATTGTCCATATGTTTTTATTTCCTTTCTTTGAAGTTACTTTTACTCAGGGGTTTTTATATTCTCGTCGCGTCAGCGACATATCGAGTTCCAACGGAACATATCGCAAATTCCGCAAGGAATTTATATCGCCAATTTCATCTCTGATGAAATTATTATACCCCTCATCCGTTTCCTATTCAATACTAAAGCATGAATTATTTCTCAACATAATCACCAAACAAACAAAAACTTGGGTACATACAGCTGTTAAAACGTAAAAATTGAGAAAATTTACCTAAAATAATTGACAATTTCGCCTAATAGGTATATAATGAAACGTAAAATATTTATTTTGGAGAATTACATGATTTGTAACAATATACTGGAATTTATGGGGAACACCCCTATAGTTCGTCTAAATAAAATAGCACCAAAAGATGGTGCAGAAATACTTGTTAAATTCGAGGGACTCAATGTGGGCGGCTCTATAAAGACAAGAACTGCTCTGAATATGATTGAGGATGCTGAGAAAAAAGGTCTTATTCATCCTGACAAAACTGTCATAGTTGAGCCAACAAGCGGAAATCAGGGCATCGGTCTTGCTCTTGTGGGTGCAGTTAAGGGATATAAAACCAAAATCATTATGCCCGATTCCGTCAGCGAAGAAAGAAGAAAGCTTGTAAACCATTATGGTGCACAGGTAATACTTATTCATGATGACGGCAACATAGGTGCTTGCATTGAGCAGTGTCTTGAAACAGCTCTTACAATGCAGAAAGAGGATAAAAACGTATTTGTGCCACAGCAGTTTGAAAATCCTGCCAACAGTGCAATCCAGAGAGAACGCACAGGTGTGGAGATTCTGGAGCAGGTGGGTCATGAAATCCACGGCTTTTGCTCAGGTATAGGCACAGGCGGAACAATAACGGGTATTGGCGAAGCTCTCAAGGCAAAAAATCCCAATATGACAATCTGGGCAGTAGAGCCTGAGCATGCGGCAATACTGTCAGGCGGTTCAATAGGCACGCACATACAAATGGGTATCGGTGACGGCATAATCCCCGCCATCCTCAACCAGAATATATATGATGACATTTGTATTGTAAAAGACGAACAGGCTATTCAGACAGCAAAGGATTTAGCTTGCAAGGAAGGCATCATGTGCGGCATCTCAAGCGGCACAAATGTGGCGGCGGCAATTCAGCTTGCAAAAAAATTAGGAAAAGGAAAAACGGTAGTAACAGTACTTCCCGACACGGCTGAAAGATACTTCTCAACACCGCTTTTTGAATAAATTTAAGAAAAATCACAGGAGGATTTTTTATGAGTTCAAATGTAAGACCCGAAACAATGGAAAGAATCACAACGGCGGCTCTTGCGAACAAGTTCATTGACGAGCAGATTAAGCTTGTCAGAGAGCAGGTTGGCGACAAAAAGGTATTGCTTGCACTTTCCGGTGGTGTTGACAGCTCTGTAGTTGCGGCACTTCTCATCAAGGCAATCGGCAAGCAGCTTGTTTGTGTGCACGTAAACCACGGTCTTATGAGAAAAGACGAGTCGGAGAATGTAATTAAGGTATTTAAGGACGAACTGGACGCAAATCTCATTTATGTGGATGCAACTGACCGTTTTCTCGACTTACTTGCGGGTGTATCCGACCCCGAAAAGAAGAGAAAAATTATCGGCGGCGAATTTATAAACGTATTTGCAG